>CAZMPV010000015.1:0-5889 GCA_964567985.1 uncultured Gemmatimonadaceae bacterium | reverse complement strand
CTGAGCACCTCCCACATCATCACCGCGCCCTCCCGCACGTTCTCCACCGAGACCCGCTCGTTGTTGCCGTGCACGCCCTGGGAGTGGGCCTCGGGCACCACGAAGGGCGACCAGCCGTAGCTGGTGATGCCCAGGTCGCGGAAGAAGTGGGAGTCGGTGAAACCGGTGGAGACCGAGGGGATGAAGGCCGCGTCGGGATGGTGGGCCAGGCTGACCTCCTCCAGGGTGCGGTAGAGCTCGGTGTCGATGCTTGAAACGGCGGGCGAGAAGGCCATGATGCGCTCGAAGCGGACGTTCGGGTCGTTGACCACGGTCTCGAGCAGCGCCTGGAACTCGTCGGGGTCCTGGTCGGGGAGCATCCGGCAGTCGATGCGGGCCGACGCCGACGGCGGCACCACGTTGATCTTGCTCGAGCCCTCGAGCATGGTGAGCGAGCAGGTGTTCCGGACCAGGGCGTGGAGGCCGGGGTGCTCGATCTGGAGCTCCTGGACGTGCTCGGGGTCCCGGACGGTCTCTTCGATGTCCCGGAGCCGGTCGGCCCACTCCGGGCCCATGCTCCCGGCCAGCCCCTCGAAGTAGCGGTCCACGGCGGGGACGATCCGGGGCTCGCTCTCGTAGGTCTGGATCCGGTAGAGGGCCCGGACCAGCCGGTTCACCGCCGACATCATCAGGGGCCGGGAGCCGTGGCCGGGCTCGCCCTCGGCGGTCAGCTCGAGCCAGATCGGCACCTTCTGGGTCACCTCGACCCCGTAGCTCACCTCCCCGTCCGAGACCGAGCCGCCCCCGCCCTCGTTGAGCAGCCAGCCCACGTCCCGGAAGAGCTCGGGCCGGTTCTCCACGAGCCAGCCGGCGCCGTAGAAGCCCCCGGCCTCCTCGTCGGCGGTACCCATGAAGATCACGTCCCGGTCCGGCGTGAGTCCCGAGCGGTGCAGCGCCAGGAAGGCCTGGAGGTGGGCGATGCCGAGCCCCTTGGTGTCCAGGGCGCCCCGGCCCCAGATGTAGCCGTCCCGGATCACGCCCGAGAGCGGATCGACCTCCCAGAACTCCTCGTCCGAGGGGACCACGTCCATGTGATGCAGGAGGACGAGCGCCGGCTCGTCACCGCCCTCGATCGTGGCCCAGATGTTGCCCCGGCCCTCCGCCGAGGAGACCGAGTCCCAGGGGATGCCCGCCTCGTCGAAGATCCCGGCGAAGTACTCGACGCCCCGGATCTCGTTGCCCGGCGGATTCACCGTGTTGACGCGCAGGTACTCCTGGGTCCGCTGGACGGCCTCGTCCCGGAGCCGGTCCAGGTCGACGTCCTGGGCGGTGGCCCCGGCGGGAGCGACCAGGAGCAGGGAAACGAGGAGAAGGTCGCGGAGCCTGCGGACGGGAGACGCCGACGCGGGGGGTCGGGATGTCGGGAGCGTGACCTCGGTACGGGAGCCTCGGTGGGGCATGGTGTCATCCGGGAAGGCGTATTTGCATGCGTGAAGCAATCATCTGGCCCGGCGGCACGTGGCCGCAAGAGCAGGGCGCCCGGCGGCCCTACATCGGCCACACCAGCCGGATCATCCCCACGGCCACCACGGCCAGGACGAGCTGGAGCGGCACGCCGACCCGGGTGAAGTCGCTGAAGCGGTAGTTGCCCGGCCCGTAGACCATGAGGTTGGTCTGGTAGTTGAGGGGGGTGGAGAAGGAGAGGGAGGCGGCCACGGTCGCGGTCAGGATCAGGGGCCGGGGGTCCAGGCCCTGGGCCGAGGCCAGCGCCACGACCACGGGAAACATGAGGGCGGCGGCGGCCTGGTTGATGATCAGCTCGGTCAGGACCACGGTGAAGAAGAAGACGCCGAGCAACAGGCCCCAGTCGCCGGCGACCTGTCCCAGGACGGTGATCCCCTCGCCCAGGATCGTCGCCCCCCCGCTCACCTCCATGGCCCGGGCGATGCCGATCGCCGAGCCGATCGCGACCAGGACGGACCAGTCGATGGAGCGGCGGGCTTCGCCGGGGTCCACGCAGCCGGTGAGGATCATGAGGAGCCCGGCGGCCGGCGCTGCGATCGGGAGGGGAAGGAGCCCGACGGCGGCCACGGCGATCATCGTCACCAGGATGCCGACGGCGGCCCCCTGCTTTTCCCTGTGCCGGGGCAGGGTGCCCTCGTCCAGCGGTCCCACCAGCAGGAAGTCCTGGGACTCCCGGTGGGCCCGGCCGAACTCGGGGCTCGCCTGGAGGAGAAGGGTGTCGCCCGGCCGAATGACGACCTCGGAGATCCCCTTTCCGAGCTCCTCGCCCCTCCGAAGGACGGCCAGGACCGCCGCGTTGTAGCGGGCCCGGAAGTCGGCCTCCTCGATCTCGGCGCCGACCAGGGGCGAGCCGGGCGTGACCACCACCTGGTAGAACTCGACGGTGCCCCCGGCCTCCGGAAACGCGTGTGAGGCGGCCGGCCGGAACCCCTCGAGCCGGGCCAGCCGGACGATCCGCTGGAGTGCTCCGCCGAAGGTCACCTGGTCGCCGGCGGCCAGCCGCTCGTGGGGCTCGACCGGGGCCACCGTCCCGGTCTCCCGCTGGATCCGAACCACGTAGAGGTCGCTCACGTCCAGCAGCCCGGCCTCCTTCACGGTCTGACCGATCAGCGGCGAGGGCTCGTCGAGCCGCAGCTCGGTCACGTAGCGCCGCACGTCTTTCGGGGCGCCGGAGGGTTGGACCCGGGATGGGAGCAGATGGGGCGCTACGAAGGTCAGGTAGAGGATGACCACCACGGCCAGGGGCACGCCCACCACGGTGAGCTCGAAGAAGCCGAGGCCGGGGAGCTCGTGCTGCCGGAGCAGCCCGTCCACGACGACGTTCGTCGAGGTCCCGATCAGGGTGAGCAGCCCCCCGATGATCGAGGCGTAGGAGAGGGGAATCAGGAGCTTGGACGGCGAGATCCGGTTGTTCCGGGCCCAGCGGTCCAGGGCCGGGATCCCCAGGGCCACGATCGCGGTGTTCGAGAGGAAGCCGGAGCCGACGGCCGCCAGGCTCGTGAGCCGGCCGAGAACCCCCCGGAGAGAGGCACCCTCGGTGAACATGGCGTCGGTGATCCGGTCGATGAGCCCGGTGGACCGGATCCCCGAGGCCACCAGGAAGAGCCCGCCGATGGTGGCCAGGGCCGGATTCGAGAAGCCGCTCAGCGCCTGGGGCGCGTCCACGACGCCCGCGATCGCCAGCACGAGCAGCGCCCCGAGGAGCAGGTAGTCCGGGCTCAGGAACTCCCGGGCCAGGAGCGCCACGGTCACGGCGAGGACCGCGAATGTCAGGAGCGCGTCGAAGGGCATGCAGAATGGGCCGAAGGAAAGGTCTCCGCACGTTGATTGTGGGCGCGAAGGACCGGTACGCCAACCCTGGTCTCCCCCCCTCTGATGCCCGTCTGATCCGGGCTCTCCCCGTCTGACCCCCGTCTGAACCCGGTCTGAGGGTCCCTCCCTACACTGGCTCACGCGTCACGGGACGCAGCGGTCGGCGCGAACAGCGCGACGCCGGCCCCGGCCCGGAGATGAGCTCCGGAGCCGCAACAGACCAGCCGGCGGAGGCCGGCACTCACGAGGAGGAATCATGAACGACCACGCGAGCGAGGACCTGAAGGAGCGGGGGAAGATGATCGTCCAGGCCTTCGCGGTCGCCGGCGCGTACTTCGCGATCCTGGCGGTCCTGATGTACCCCGTGCTCCGCGCGGGCGGCTACCTGGCATGACCCGGGCCGCCGAGATCCAGGGAGACGTCCCCCGCCATGAGCGGGGGGCGGCCCTGGCGATCCTGGGGCTGGCGCTGGCATGCGCCCTCGCCGCGGCCGGGATCGAGCCCGGCCCGGCGAGCCCGGGCGCGGACCGGGGAGGGCACGACGCCCACCCCGAAGAGGAGGTGATCGACGAGTACCGGGACCGCCTCCTCGAAGACTGGCTCTGAGTCCCGGTCATACGCGGACGCACGAGCGTCCGCACCCTCACGGAAAGGGAGGAACCGATGAAGACGCACACGAACGCCGACGAGTCCGGCCGCACCACCACCCTCGAGCGATGGCAGAAGGTGCTGGCCGCCTGCTCGCTCTCGCTGATCCTGGCGTGCACGTCGCCGGTGGGTCCCGAGGCCCTCGACGAGAACGCGCTGCGGAGCGGCGACGAGGAGCCCGACGTCGAGAGTCCCGCCCTCCGACACGAGCGGGACGACGACGAGTGGCGCCGCGGAGGCAGC
Source organism: uncultured Gemmatimonadaceae bacterium (assembly GCA_964567985.1). Classification (GTDB taxonomy): domain Bacteria; phylum Gemmatimonadota; class Gemmatimonadetes; order Longimicrobiales; family Gaopeijiaceae; genus CAZMPV01. The sequence continues at coordinate 1,683 of CAZMPV010000015.1, read as the reverse complement.
GGCGATCTGGACGACTGGCGGAAGTGGCTCTGGTGAGGCCGCGCCGCACAGGAGGCCGGACCGGGAGCGGCGGCGGGGTGATCCCGCCGCCGCTTTCGTCGTTCGGGAGGGAAGTCCCCCGGGGTGTCCTGCCCTACCGCCCCTACCGCGCCAGCAGCCTCGCCAGCCGGGTCAGCCGGTAGGCGGCCACCGCGTCCGCCGCCTCGTAGCGCACGGTCCGGGCGCCGGTCCGCTCCACGCCGGGCACGAAGAGGAGCTGATCCACCCCCGACGTGGAGGCGACCTCGATGTCCACGGTGACCGGCGTCTCCAGGGCCAGGGGGGTCAGCTCACCCCGGCGCTCCAGCCCCCGGAGGACCCCCTCGTAGATCATCTCCCGGGCCCGCTCCGGGTGGACGCCCCGAGCCGCCGAGTGGCCGATGCCCTCCTTCACGGCGGCCACCTCCAGGTCGCCGAAGGCCGCCCGGGCCTGCTCGGTGGCCGCCACGTCTCCCGAGAGGAAGACGACCGGCACGCCGTAGTGGCCGGCCACCACGCCGGCCAGGCCGGCTTCGCCCAGCTCCATCCCGTTCAGGCGGATGCTCTTGACGGCCCCCGTGTAGGTGTGGTCGGCCACCGCGTCCGCCGTGGACGCCCGGGCGTGCCACGCCACGAAGACCACCGCGTCGGTCTCCGGGCCCACGCCGTGGATCATGCCCAGGGGCCGGGGGCCGCCGGTGATCAGCTCCGCCCGGGGGTCGAGCTCGTTCGGCCGCACGTTCGTCTTGCCGCCGTGGGAGTCCACCACCGTGACCGAGGTGGCCCCGGCGTCGAAGGCCGCCCGGATGGCCGCGTTGGTCTCCTTCTCGAGGAGCGAGCGGGCCAGCCGGTAGTCCCGCCCCGACGATCCGAGCTGGCTCGAGTTCACCAGCCCGGCCACCCCCTCCATGTCGACCGAGATCAGGACGTCGAGGTCCTGGGCGGCGGCGGTCGCCTCCTGGGCTGCGGCGGTCGAGGGTCCGGCGCCGAGAGCGAGGGCCATGACGGCGGCGAGGGCGAAACGGCTCATGAGAAAACCTCCAGGCCGGCGTGTCGGAGAGGGGGCGGCGATCGCATCAGTATAGGATGCCCCGATCAGCCCTCGCATCCCACCCCGTCGTCGTCCCCGTCGAAGCGGTGGGGGTCGCTTCCCACGACCCGGAACCGGCGGGGGCCGACGTCGGCGCAGTCCAGGTCCGGGGGCGGCGGGGGAATGCAGACGCCCGGATACGAGGGGTGGCACTCTCCTCCTCCGGGCTCCGTCCGCCCGGAGGATCGGGGCGGCGGACGCTCGCTCCCGAAGCCCTCCATCCCCCAGAGCCCCGCCCCCTCGGCCCGGGCCGCCTCCACCGCGGCCCGGATCCGCTCGACGTGCTCCACGTTCGGCGGAACGACCATGACCTGGGCGTAGCCCTTTCGGGCGAGCACCTCGTTGAGCATGCGGCCGTCGGGGAGGCGAACGTAGGCCAGGAGCCGTCCGTAGCGATCCCGCTCCTGGACGCCGACGTCGAGGCCGACCTCGGTGCCGGGGGGCATCACCTCCACCGCGAACTCCCGGGCCAGGCGACCGAGGGGCTCGTCGCTCATCTCCGGCGTGTTCACCAGGATCAGCCGGACCCGCTCGCCCCCGCGGCAGACGAAGGTGTCGCCGTCGATGACGCGCTG
>CAZMPV010000014.1:0-18195 GCA_964567985.1 uncultured Gemmatimonadaceae bacterium | reverse complement strand
ACGGCCAGCACCAGGACACCGGCGGCAAGGTCATCCACGCCGCCCCGAACACGACGTCGTCCATCGTCTCCAAGTCGATCTCGAAGGGGACGGGCCGCTCGAGCTACCGGGGCCTGTGCAAGGTCTACGAGGGCTCGGTGAACGCCCGCTCGAACGTCGAGTGCGACGCGCTGCTGATCAGCGACACGTCCCGTACCGACACGTATCCCTACATCGAGATCGAGGAGAACCGCTCGAACGTGGGCCACGAGGCCACGGTCTCGAAGGTCGGCGACGAGCAGCTCTTCTACCTGATGAGCCGGGGCATGGACGAGGAAGAGGCCATGGCCCTGATCGTCCGGGGCTTCATCGAGCCGATCGCCAAGGAGCTGCCGCTGGAGTACGCGGTGGAGCTGAATCGGCTCATCGAGCTGGAGATGGAAGGAAGCGTGGGCTGAGGCTTCACGCCGACGCCCTCGGAAGCAAGCGGGTCTCCGCCGGCCCGGCCGCCCCTGTCGGCGGCCCGGCCGGCGCGACCTTGAACGCCTGAAAGCGAACACGAACGGACGGATATAGATGCCGGAGAGCACAGTCACCGAGGAGCCCGGGATCGGGCTCATGGAAGGCGTCACCGACGAGCTGAGCCGTGAGGCCGTGGACGCGGTCTCCGCGGGCGAGCCCGAGTGGCTCCGGGAGCGTCGCGCCCACGCCTGGGAGGTCTACGAGCGGACCCCCATGCCCACGACCAAGCTCGAGGAGTGGCGCTACACCGACCTCTCCCGGACCCTGGACCTGGATGCGCTCCGGCCGCTCCGGGCCGAGGCCCGGACGGTGGAGCCCGGGGAGCTGCCGACTCGCCTGCGGGCGGCCATGGACGAGGACCGGGAAGCCTCGGGCCACCTGGTCGAGGTGGACGGCGTGGTGGTCCGGACCGACCTCGTGGACGAGCTCGCCGAAAAGGGAGTCATCCTCTCCTCGCTCAGGGACGCCGTGGAGAACCACCCCGATCTGCTCCGGGAGCACCTGGCCACCGAGGCCGTGCCCCCGGAGGAGGGCAAGTTCCAGGCGCTGAACGCGGCGCTCTGGACCGACGGGGTCTTCCTCCACGTACCCCGGGGGGTGCGGCTGGAGCTGCCGGTCCGGGTGAGCCGCTGGCTCTCCGAGTCCGGGGCGGCCGTCTTCTCCCGGATCCTCGTCGTGGCCGAGGAGGGGAGCCAGGTCTCCTACGTGGACGAGGTCCTCTCGGACGACGTCGAGAGCCAGTCCCTGGCCCACTCGGCGGTGGAGGTCGTCGCCCGCCAGAGCGCCCAGGTCCAGTACGTCTCGGTCCAGCGCATGGGCCGGGGGGTCTTCCACATGGCCCAGCAGCGGACCCTGGCCGGACGGGACTCGACCCTGGACACGCTCAACGTGAACCTCGGCGCCTCGATCTCCCGGGTCGATCTGAACGCCCGTCTCCTGGGGCCCGGCGCCAACAGCGACATGCTGGGCCTCTACTTCGGAGACGAGGACCAGCACTTCGACCACAACACGAGCCAGGACCACGTCGCGGGCAACACCTTCAGCGACCTCCTCTACAAGGGAGCGCTGGACGACGAAGCCCGGGCCGTCTTCCGGGGCATCATCCGGGTCCACGAGGGCGCCCAGCAGAGCGACGCCTACCAGACGAACCGGAACCTGCTCCTCTCCGAGCACGCCCGGGCGGACTCGCTGCCCAACCTGGAGATCGAGGCCGACGACGTCCGCTGCTCCCACGGCGCCACGGTGGGTCAGCTCGACGAGGACGCCCTCTTCTACCTCATGAGCAGGGGCCTCGACCGGCCGCGGGCCGAGCGACTGGTCGTCCTCGGCTTCCTGGGCGAGGTGCTCCGCCGCCTGCCGCTGGAAGGCGTGGTCGAAAAGGTGAACGGGGTGATTCAGGAGAAGCTGCGCGATGGCTGAGTGGATCAAGGTCGGCGAGCTCGACGACTGCCCGCCGGGAACCCTCACTCCCGCCCGGGCCAACGGCGAGCACATCGTCCTGGCCAACGTGGACGGCGACGTCTACGCCCTGGAGGACCAGTGCTCCCACCAGGAGTACCCCCTCTCCGACGGGGAGCTCGACGGGACGACGCTGGAGTGCATCTACCACGGGGCGTGCTTCGACGTCACCAGCGGCGACGCCACCCAGCTCCCGGCGATCAAGGGAGTCAAGAAGTACAACGTGGACGTGCGGGACTCGGAGATCTTCGTCGAGGTGAGCTGACGTGGCCACGAAGGCGGCGCCCATCGATGCATCCACCCTCCGGGACGATTTCCCGGCCCTGGACCAGCTCGTCGAGGGCAAGCCCCTCGTCTATCTGGACAACGCCGCCACCTCCCAGAAGCCCCGCCCCGTCCTCGACGCGCTCGAGCGCTACTACGAGGTGGACAACGCCAACGTCCACCGGGGCATCCACGAGCTGAGCCGCCGGGCCACCGAGGCCTACGAGGACGCCCGGGGCCGGGTCGGGGCGTTCGTGGGCGCCGCCGAGCCCGCCGAGATCGTCTGGACCCGCGGGACCACCGAGGCGATCAACCTGGTGGCCTCGGCCTGGGGCACGGACCACCTCTCCGAGGGCGACGAGATCGTGCTCTCGGAGATGGAGCACCACTCCAACATCGTCCCGTGGCAGCTCGTCGCGGACCGGACGGGCGCGCGGCTGCGCTACGTCGGGATCGACGACCAGGGCCGCCTCCGGCTCGAGGAGCTGGACGACCTCCTGGGGCCCCGGACGAAGCTCGTCGCCCTCTCCCACGTCTCGAACGCCCTGGGCACGGTGAATCCCGTGGCGGAGATCGGCGAGCGGGTGAAGGAGGCCGGCGCCCTCTTCCTGGTGGACGGTGCCCAGGCGGCGCCCCACCTCCCTGTGGACGTTCAGGAGATCGGCTGCGACTTCTACGCCTTCAGCGGCCACAAGATGTGCGGCCCGACGGGCATCGGCGCCCTCTGGGCCCGGAAGGAGCTCCTGGAGGAGATGTCCCCGTATCAGGGCGGCGGCGAGATGATCGACGTCGTGGAGAAGGACGGGAGCACCTGGGCGGCGGTCCCCCACAAGTTCGAGGCGGGCACCCCGAACATCGCCGGCGCCGTCGGCATGGGCGCCGCGGTGGACTACCTGGAGGAGATCGGCCACCGGGCCCTGGCCCGCCACGAGGAGCAGGTCATGGGCTACGCCCTGGAGCGGCTCGGCCGGCTGGACGACATCCGGATCTTCGGGCCCGAGGATCCGACGGAGCGCTCCGGAGCGGTCTCCTTCACCCTGGGCGACGCCCATCCACACGACATCGCCACCATCCTCGACTCCCAGGGCGTGGCGATTCGGGCCGGTCATCACTGCGCCCAGCTCGTCATGAAGCGGTACGGCATCTCCGCCACCGCCCGGGCGTCGTTCTACCTCTACAACGACACCGACGACGTGGACCGCCTGGTCGAAGGGCTGGAGATCGTCCAGAGCATCTTCGGCGTCTGAGGAGAGCCTCCGACACATGTCGTATCCCGAGCCGAAGCTCAACTCCCTCTACCAGCAGCTGATCCTCGAGCACTACCGGAAGCCCCACAACAAGGGCGAGCTAGAGGACAGCACGGTGGAGATCCACATGAACAATCCGACGTGCGGCGACGAGATCCGCCTCCAGCTCAAGCTGGACGGAGGGAAGATCTCCGAGGCCCGCTTCGTCGGCCAGGGCTGCTCGATCAGCCAGGCCTCGGTCTCCATGATGACCGACCTCCTGGAGGGCTCCTCGGTGGACGAGGCCCTGGAGCTGAACCGGACCTTCACCGAGATGATGCACGGCGACGAGGAGGCGGCGAAGGACCGCTCCCTGGGCGACCTCCGGGCGCTCCAGGGCGTGAGCAAGTTTCCGGTTCGCATCAAGTGCGCGCTCCTGGGCTTCAACGCCCTGGAGGAGGCCCTCGGCCGCGACGAGGACGAGGCGTGAGGGCCGCGGCGCTCCTCGCGGCCCTCCTCCTGGTCGGCTGCGGCGGGGGCGAAGATCCGGGGGCGACGAGCCAGGGAGGGAAGAGCGGCGAGTCCCCGTCCGGAGGGCCGACCGGTGAAGCCCGCCTGCCCGACGCCGCCCTGGGCTCCCTGGAGCGGGAGAACCTGGGACTCCAGCTCGCCTGGACCATCGGCGTGGTGAACCGGGACTCCACCGAGGGGGCCGGCGCCGCGACGGTCCGGGACGTCGCCGTGGAGCAGGTGTCCGGCGCGGACCGGCTCCTCCTGACCTTCGACTCGGCCGGGAGCGTGCCCGGCTATCAGGTCCGGGGATCGGTGGAGCCGGCCACGGAGTGCGCGACCGGCGACACGATCCGCGCCGAGGGAGAGGGAGTCCTCGTCGTCCGGCTCCAGAACACGTCGCTGGCCGAGGGCGCCGCGACCTCCAGCGGCATGGACGGGACCCTCCGGAACGTGCGCGGGCTCCACCTGGCGTGTCAGGACGGTGACAGGGTGGAATGGGTGCTGCCGGTGACGACCGCGACCTTCTATCGGGTCGTGGAAGCCTCGAGTCCGCCCCGGCTCGCCGTCGACGTCCGCCACCCCGAAGAGGACGAAGACGGCGGCGAGGGACGGTAGCGTCCCCCCGGTCTCAGGGCTCCAGGAGGACCTTCACCGCTTCGCTCCGGCCGTGGTTCGCGGCGGCGGAGAGGGCGTCCCGGTACTGCTCGAGGGGAAAGACGTGGGTCACCATCTCCTGGACGGGCGTCCCCGTCTCCAGGAGCAGCCGGTGGGTGACCTCGAAGGTGTGGATCCCCTCGCCGCGCCACTCCTCCTTCCCGTAGCCGACGAAGCCGTCGATCCGTAGCTCCCGGGCCCAGACGAAGGTCAGGTCCAGCTCCGGGATCTTCGCGGCGCACCCCAGGAGGCCGATCCGCCCCCGGGGTGACGCGTAGCGGAGGGCCTGGCTCAGGCTCCCCCGGTTTCCCACGCAGTCGAAGACCAGGGGGAAGCCGCCCCCGGCGTAGACCTCCGGCCCCACCAGGGGCTGGTAGGCACGGGCGCCGGTCTCCACCAGCGCCTGCCGGGCCTCCAGCCCCGGCGAGACCACCTCGTCGGCGCCGAAGCGGCGGGCCAGCCGCGCCTCGTGCTCCCGCTTCGTCTGGCCCACGATCGTGCCCTCGAAGCCGCACGCCCGGAGCGCCCAGATCGTCCCGAGGGCGATCGGGCCGCTCCCGATGACCAGGATCGGGCCCGGCCCCAGCGGCCGGCTCCCGAGCACCGCGTGGACACCGATGGAGAGGGGCTCGATCAGGACCGCCGCCCGGTCGTCCAGGGCGTCGTCGACGGGGAAGACCTGGCTCCGGTGAGCCACCACCTCCTCGCCCCACCCGCCGGGGAGATGCCGGTGGTAGCCCACGGTCAGCCCCGGAGCCAGCGGCTCGCCGTCGATCTCGAGCTCGCCCCGCTCCCCCGCCCGCTCGCAGGTGGAGTGGAGGCCCCCGGCGCAGGACGGACAGGGATGGTCGTGCCCCCGGACCGTGCAGGAGAGCATGGGGTCCACCGCCACCCGCCGACCGCGCTCCAGATCGGAGGCCCCCGGTCCCGCCTCCACGACCCGAGCCAGGATCTCGTGGCCCAGCACCGCGGGAAAGGAGCCGAAGGGCTCCATCGCCGGGCTCGAAGCGTAGGTCACGTTGCCGATGTCCGAGCCGCAGATCCCGCAGGCGACGACCTCCAGGCGCACCCAGTCGGGACCCGGAAGGGCCGGGGGGGGGCGTTCCTCGAGGCGAAGCCCGCTCAGGGCGCCGAAGACCGCCGACTCCGTGATCCGACCGAGACTCCGGGCGGCCAGGTATCCCGGCACCGACACGTCGAATCGAACCGCCCGCATTCCGTCCTCGGTTTCGGTGAGCTTCGCTGCGCGCCCGGGCGAACCGCCGCCGGCCCCCGGGACGCCGATACCATATCCGGGGGCGGAGGCGGGGACCAGGGATCGGCCGGCCGCGGGACGGGGTAAGAAGCGGTCCGGAGCGGCCGGGGCCTCCCTCCCCCGGCGGTCCGGACCAGCTTCCTCGACCCACCGGAGGCCCACGTTCATGAAGACGGTCATCGTCGACGGCTGCCGAACCCCCTTCTGCAAGGCCGGAACCTCGCTCAGGGACCTGACCGCCATCGAGCTGGGCAAGGTCGCCGTCCGGGAGCTCCTGGCTCGGAACGACGTGCCGGGTGAGGAAGTGGACCAGCTCGTCTACGGCACCGTCGTCCACAATCCCCACGCCCCGAACATCGCCCGGGAGGTGGGGCTGGCCACCCTCCCGGAATTTGTGCCCGCCACGACGGTCTCACGGGCGTGCACCTCGGCCAACCAGGCGATCGCCGACGGGGTGAACCTCATCGAGATGGGCTACGCGGATCTCATCGTCGCCGGGGGCGCCGAGTCCCTGTCCCACATCCCGATCACGGTGAGCGACAAGCTGTCGAAGGGCCTGGTCGCGGCATCCCGGGCCCGGGACCTGAAGGGAAAGGTCGGCGCCCTCTCGGACGTCCGACCAAAGGACCTGGTGCCGGTCCGGCCGGACATCGAGGAGCCCACCACCGGCGAGACCATGGGCGAGGCCACCGAGCGCATGGCCAAGGAGAACGGGATCTCCCGGGAGGCCCAGGACGAGTGGGCGCTCCGCTCCCACCAGCTGGCCGCCGAAGGCACCGAGGACGGCCGCCTCGGCGAGGAGATCGTCCCGGTCTACCTCCCCCCGGACTACGAGCCCGTCGAGCCCCGGGACAACGGGATCCGGGAGGACACGAGCCTGGAGGCCCTGGCCGGGCTCTCGCCGGTCTTCGACCGGAAGCACGGCACCCTGACGGCCGGCAACTCCTCTCCCCTGACCGACGGCGCCTCCGCGGTGCTCCTCATGTCCGAGGAGCGGGCGCGGGAGATGGGATACGAGCCCCTGGCCCGGGTGCGGAGCTACGCCTTCACCGCCCTGGATCCCGGCGGTCAGCTTCTTCAGGGTCCGGCCTACGCCGCCCCCCGGGCCCTCGATCGGGCCGGGGTGGAGATGTCCGACATCGGGCTCATGGAGATGCACGAGGCCTTCGCGGCCCAGGTCCTCTCCAACCTCCGGGCCATGGACTCCGACGCCTTCGCCCGGGAAGAGCTGGGGCGGAGCTCGAAGGTCGGCCACCCCCCTGAAGACGTGATCAACGTGATGGGCGGCTCGATCGCCATCGGCCATCCCTTCGGGGCTACCGGCGGACGGGTCACGACCACCCTCCTGAACGAGATGCGGCGCCGGGACGTGGAGCTGGGGCTGGTGACGGTCTGCGCCGCCGGTGGGATGGGCTTCGCCATGGTCCTGGAGCGGGTATGAGCCGCCTGGAGGCGGCCCTGGTCACCCTCTTCGCCCTCCTCGCCGTCGCCGCGCCGCCCGTCTCCGCACAGGAAGGCGCGGTCGAGGAGCAGGTCCCCCTGGCCCCCGAGCGGTCGGTGGAGGAGATCGGCCCGGAGCTCCGCCGGGAGCTGGACCTCTTCCCGGAGGTGGAGGGCTTCACCGCCGCACGCCTCTTCCGCACCACGGCCGGAGACCTGGTCCTGGAGATCTCGGCCCGGCGAGACGGGCGTCTGGTCCGGGAGCGCCGGCGGTGGACCGACGCCGACCTGGAAGCCTTCCGGGCGGAGCTGGCATCCCGCTTCGCGTCGGCGGGGCGGAGCGGCGCCGTGAGCCGGGAGGGGCGGGGCGCGCTGGTACTGGGCCAGACGCTCCTGGGGCTCGGCTTCTACAGCTGGGCGGTACCCGTGGTCCTGGACCTGGAGAGCGACCGGGGCTCGGTGGCCGCCGCCCTCCTCACCACGGGGGCCAGCTTCTACCTCCCCTACCGGCTCACCCGCTCGATCTCCGTGACCGAGACCCACCGGAACATGGTGCTCTGGGGCGGGACCCGGGGCATCCTCTACGGATGGCTGGCCGGCTCGGCGGCGGCGGACCCGAACGACGATCGCACGGATCTCGGCGACGACGACGATCGCCTGGAGCTGGCGTCCGCCCTGGCCGGGAGCGTCGGCGGCTCCTTCCTGGGCTACCGGATGGCGGAGTGGGTCGGACTCGACGAGGGAACGGGCACGTTGTGGACCACGATGGCCGACGTCGGATCCCTGGCCGGCCTCGGCGTGGCCCAGGTCGCCGGATTCTTCGACGAGGTGACCGTCGAGACCAGGACCGGTCCCGGCGGCGATCCGTACTTCGAGACCCGGAGCGCCCATCCCCGGGCCGCCCGGCTGAGCGTCCTGGCCGGGGCCGGCGCGGGGCTGGCCGCCGGCCGCTGGCTGGGGAAGCGCTCCGACTGGACCGTCGGCGACGCCTTCGGCCTCCGCTCGACGACCGCCCTCGGTGGCCAGCTCCTGCTTCCGGTCGTGGAGCTCTTCGTGGACGACGACCGGGAGACGTGGTACGCTGCCGGGCTCCTGGCCGGGGGCGTCGCGGGCATCGCGGCGGGGGAGCGACTCTTCCGGAACGAGAGCTTCTCCGACAGCGACGGCCTCCTCCTGAACGCCGGCCACGTGGCCGGCGGCCTGACGGCGCTGGGGCTCACCTGGCTGGCGGTGGGAGACGACGCCGAGAACGAGCTCGTCTATCTGACGACGACGGCCCTCGGATCGGCGGCGGGCTTCGCCCTGACCTACCGGGCGCTGGCGGACCGTTCGGGCGCCGACGCCGACGCCGGCAGGCAGGGCCCGGCCGCCGACGGCCCGCTCGAACCCCCGGAACGCGCCGGACTCCGAGTCCGCATCCATCCCCTGGGCCTGGCCGGGGGCCTGCTGCTCGACCGTAAAACCGGCCGGCCGGTGACCACACCGCTCGTCACGCTCAGCTTCTGAGGGCCCGCCGCCGGTCTCCTCCCGGCGCCGCGCTTTCCTCTCCTGCAGAAGTCCCACCCCGGAGCCCCTCGCGCTCGCCGCCGCTTATCCCTCTTGTGCCAATATATTGACAACCAATAGATTTGGTGTGGCGTGATTCTCCGTTCCCCGACCCGGCCCCCATGACCTCCGACAGCCAGCCCGACCCCCGGGACTTCGTCCCCCTCCCCGAGCTCTCCTTCCAGGTCCTCCTGGCCCTGGGCGGCGGTCCCGCCCACGGGTACGGGATCGGGAAGCGTCTGGAGGAGCGGACCGACGGCCGCCTGACCCCGACGACGGGAAGCCTCTACCAGGCTCTTCGTCGCCTGGACGACGACGGCCTGATCGAAGCGGCCGAGGGACCCGAGGGGAGCGATCGGCGCAGGCAGTACTTTCGGCTGACATCCCTGGGCAAGCGGGTCGCCGCCGCCGAGGCGGGGCGCCTCGAGGGCCTGGTCCGGACGGCCCGCGAGCACAACCTCTACCCCACCTGAGGAGCACCCCGTGGAGCGCCTCTACCGGCTCTTCCTCTCCCTCTACCCCCGTGATTTCCGGGAGCGCTACGGCGAAGCCCTCCTGGAGACGTGGCGGGCCCGGCGCCGGGAGGTCCGGCGCACGGGACGCGTTTTCGCCCGGGCTCGATTTCACCTCCGGGAGCTCGTCGGCGTCGCGGCGGGAGCCCTCCGCCAGCGGATCGAGGACCTGGGGCCGGACGGGCCGGGCCAGGTGATCACCGGGATGATCGGGGACGGGGGCGTCCGGGCCCTCCGCCTCGCTCTCCGGCGCCTCGCCCGCTCCCCCGGCTTCACTGCGGCGGCGGTCCTGACCCTGGCTCTGGCGATCGGCGCGAACACCGCCATCTACAGCGTGGTGAAGGGCGTCGTCCTCGACCCGCTCCCCTATCCGGAGGCCGAGCGGGTCGCCTGGATCGACCACGCCGGCCCCGGCGTCGGCGCCGACGACGGGGGCCTCTACATGACCCGGGGCCTCTTTCACTTCTACCGGGAGAACGCCCGGACCCTGGAAGAAGTCGCCATCTACCGGACCTTCCGGACCTCCCTCACGGGCGACGGCTCGGACCCGGTCTCGGTGGGCACGCTCTGGACGACCTGGACGCTCTTCCCGGTCCTGGGCCTGGATGCGGCCCGGGGACGGGTCTTCGGCGCGTCGGCCGACGGGACGCCCGAGACGGGGGTCGCCGTCCTGACCCACGAATTCTGGGAGCTCCGCTACGGGAGCGACCCGGACGTGCTGGGGCGCTCGGTCCGGCTCGACGGCACCCCGTACGAGATCGTCGGCGTGCTTCCCCCGGGGACGGCCTTTCCCGGGCCCGAGACCCGGGTGATCATCCCCCGATCGGTGCCTCCTATGTCGGAGGGCATGGGCGGCTGGGTCGAGCGGGGCGTGGGGCGGATGGCACAGGGGGCCTCGCCGGCGGACGTGGAGCGGGAGCTCCGCTCTCTCGTGCCCCTGATCCCCACGGCGTTCGGCGGCCAGGACTTCGCGCGGCGGAGCGTCGAGGACGCGGAGATGGACCCCAGGGTCTCCACCCTGAAGGCCGAGATCACGGGCGACGTCGAGGGAACGCTCTGGATCCTCATGGGCACCGTGGGAATCGTCCTCCTCGTCGCCTGCGCCAACGTCGCCAACCTCTTTCTGGTCCGGGCGAACACCCGGCGGCGGGAAGTGGCGGTCCGGCGGGCCCTCGGGGGTGGAAGAGCCGCCCTGGTCCGGCTCTTCCTCTCGGAGTCGCTCGTTCTCGCCGTCCTGGGGGGCGGCCTCGGCCTGGCCGTGGCCGTGGTCGGGCTCGACTCGGTGCTCGCGATCGCCCCGCCGGGCCTACCCCGGCTCCACGAGGTGGGGATCGACGGGCCGGTCCTGGCATTCACCGTCGCCGTCAGCCTCGGGGCGGCCGTCGCCTTCGGCACCCTTCCCCTGCTGGGGAGCCGCGCGAGCGTGGTCGAGGCCCTCAAGGACGGCGGTCGGGGCACGGCCGGCCGGACCAGCCGGGCCCAGAACGGCCTGGTCGTGGCCCAGGTGGCCCTGGCTCTGGTCCTGGTCGTGGGGTCTGGGCTGACCATCGAGAGCTTCCGGAACCTCCGGGACCGCGACCCGGGATTCGTGGCCGACGACGTCCTGACCTTCCAGGTCGGTCTCGATCCCGGCGCCTATCCCACCGAAGTGGAGCAGGCGGTCTTCCACGCGGCTCTTCTGCGACGGCTCGAAGGGCTGCCCGGCGTGGAGCGTGCCGGGGCCGTGGGATGCTTGCCGCTGCGGGACTGCAGCTTCGGAGATCCGCTCTACCGGGCGGAGGAGACGTACGGGCCCGACGAGATCCCCCCCATCGTCCGATACACGACGGCGACGCCGGGCTACTTCGAGGCGCTGGGAATCGGCGTCGTGGCGGGACGGGCCCTCGAGGCCCGGGACCACGAGGCGCCGACCGACGCGGTGGTGGTCAGCCGGAGCCTGGCCCGGCGCTTCTGGCCCGGAGAGGAACCCCTGGGACGGCGGATCCGGGTCGGCATCTACCGGGGCGAAGGGGAGCCCGAGTGGCACCGGATCGTGGGCGTCGTCGGGGACGTGCGGAGCGAGGGGCTGACCGCAGCGCCGACCGAGCACGTCTACTTCCCCATGGCCGACCGGAACGACGACACCGGCAGCCGGGAGCTCTACTACGCGGTGAAGGCCGGAGGACCGCCCGGGAGCCTGGTCCCGGCGGTGCGTCGAGAGCTGGGGGAGATGGACGCATCGATCCCCCTGGCCCGGGTCGATCCCATGGAGCGCATCCTGGATCGGGCCTGGGCGCCGGCCCGCTTCACCATGACGCTCCTGGTCCTGGCCGGAGGGACGGCCCTGGTCCTGGGCCTGGTCGGGATTTACGGCGTCGTGTCCTACGTGGTGAGCCTGCGCCGCTCCGAGATCGGCCTCCGCATGGCGCTGGGCGCCGGCGACCGCCAGGTCCGGGGGATGGTCCTCCGGCGGGGGGCGGGGCTGGCGACCCTGGGGGCGGCGATCGGACTTCTGGGCGCCCTTGCCGTGAGCCGGGTCCTGGACGCCGTCCTCTTCGAGGTGAGCGGCACGGATCCGGTGGTCTACGCCAGCGCGACCCTCCTCCTCCTGGGGGTCTCCCTGGCGGCGGTCTGGCTGCCGGCCCGACGAGCGACCCGGACCGATCCCATGGAGGTCCTGCGGACGGAGTAGCCGGTCGGCTCAGCCGACAGCCTTCACGGCCTCCCGGATCTCGTCGAACGGAGGCAGGCGGGAGGCGTCCTCGGCGCACCAGGAGTAGGCGATCTCCCCCTGCCGGTCCACCACGAAGGCGGCCCGCTTGGAGACACCCACCAGGCCGTAGAAGTCCTCGTAGCGGACGTCGTAGGCGTCGGTGGCTTCCCGGTTGAAGTCGGAGACGATGGGGAAGGGGGCCCCGGTCTCCTCGGCGAACTTCCGGTTGACGAAGGGCGAGTCCACGCTGATGCCCACCACCTCGGCGTCCAGGGAGCGCCACCGATCGTAGTCCTCGGCGACGAGCTTCATCTCCCGGGTGCAGGTGCTCGAGAACGCCAGCGGAAAAAAGAGGAGAACCACGGGCTTCTGGTCCCGGTAGTCGCTCAGGCGCAGGGGCGCCTCGCCGGGCTCGAGGGGGAGGGCGAAGTCGGGGGCCTTCTGACCTTCAGTGAGTGGCATCGTCGTCTTCCTCCAGTTCTCGCTCCAGGTCCTGGCGGGCCCGGCGCCGACGCTCCCCGTCCCGGTAGCGGCGCCGGTCCTCTTCGGTCTCCAGCTCCAGCCTCCGGACCGGCACCGGGCGGTCGTCCTCGTCGATGGCCACGAAGGTCAGGAAGCAGGTGTTCGTGTGGCGCTTCTCGCCCGAGAGCAGGTCCTCGGCCACGACCTCTACCCCCACCTCCATCGACGTCGTTCCCACGTAGTTGACCCGGGCCCTGCAGGTGACCAGCTCGCCGGCGTAGATCGGCTCCTTGAAGTCGACGCGGTCGATCGAGACGGTGACCGACGGCCGGCCGGCGTGGCGCATGGCCGCCACCGCGGCCGCCCGATCGACCATCGACAGGACCACGCCGCCGAAGACGTGGCCCAGGTTGTTCACGTCGCCGGGCATCATGAGCTGCGAGACGGTGGAGATCGACTCGGAGGGGGTGCGGGGAGGCAGGCTGTCGGCGTCGGATTCGCTCATGGGCGAGGCTGGAGTCGAGGTTCGTCCCGGAGGCTCACTCCGGACGGGCCGGGTCCGCCCGGGACCGATCGGCCTCCAAAAGCTAACGGGGAGGCGGGCCTTCCCGGAATGGGACGGGGGCACGACGGCGCCCGGGCGGTTGCACGGACCGGGGGGCCGTCGGCAAACTGCTCCAGATTCACCCCAGCCGGAAGGGCCCGTTGGCCGCGAGAACCCAGGACTCGGAAATGACCCCCACCCGCTGGGCCGGGCTCCTGGGCGGCGCCGCCGCCTTCCTCCTGATCCTGGCCCTCCCGACCCCCGGGGGACTCTCGGAAGCGGGGTGGCGGACCGCCGCCACGGCCGCCCTCATGGCCGTCTGGTGGATGACCGAGGCGATCCCGATCCCGGCGACGGCGCTCGTGCCCCTGGTCCTCTTCCCTTCCCTCGGCGTGCTTGAGATGTCGGACGCCTCCGCGCCCTACGCCCACGAGCTGATCTTCCTCTTCATGGGAGGCTTCCTCATCGCCTTCTGCATGGAGCGCTGGGACCTCCACCGGCGGATCGCGCTCCGGATCGTCTCGGCGGTGGGTACCGGCCCGAAGCGGCTCATCCTGGGCTTCATGCTCGCCACCGCCTTCCTCTCCATGTGGATCTCGAACACGGCGACGACGGCCATGATGCTCCCCATCGGCATCGCCGTGGGCGAGATGTTCAGGCCCGAGGGCGTCGCCGAGGGCGAGTACTCCTTCGGGATCGCCCTGATGCTGGGGACGGCCTACGCCGCGTCGATCGGCGGGGTCGCCACCCTCATCGGGACACCCCCCAATGCGGTCCTGGCCGGGGCGGCCGACGAGATGCTCGGGGTGCGGATCGGGTTCGTCCAGTGGATGATGGTGGGCCTCCCGCTGACCATCGTCATGCTTCCCGTGGCCTGGCTGCTGCTGGTCAACGTCCTTTACCCGCCGGGCGAGGTCTCGGGAGACGCAAGGCATCTGCTGGAGGAGGAGCGGGCCGGGCTCGGTCGGATCAGCCGGGGGGAGTGGACGGTCGGCGTCGTCTTCGGCCTCACCGCACTCGCCTGGATCGTCCGGGCGCCGAAGGAGATCGGCGGTCTCACGATTCCCGGGATCCAGACCTTCCTTCCCGGGGTGACCGACGCCACCATCGCCATGGCCGGCGCGCTCCTCCTCTTCCTGATCCCCGTGGACCGGAAGCGGGGCGTCTTCGCCCTGGACTGGGAGACCGCCCGCCGGATTCCCTGGGGGGTTCTCGTCCTCTTCGGGGGCGGGCTCTCCCTGGCCCGGGCCATGGACCGGAGCGGGCTCGCCGAATGGATCGGCTCGGGCGTGGGCGCCCTGGGCTCCGTCCCCTTCGTCGTCCTCGGCGCCGCCGTGGCCGCGCTCTTCGTATTCCTCACGGAGATCACCTCGAACACAGCCACCTCGACCATGGCGATGCCGATCATGGCCGGCGTCGCAGCCGGGCTGGCGGTCGATCCGGTGACCCTCATGGCCACCGCCGCCCTGGCGGCGTCGATGGCCTTCATGCTCCCGGTGGCCACGCCGCCCAACGCCATCGTCTTCGGCTCGAAGTACCTGACGGTGCCGATCATGGCGAAGGCGGGCTTCTGGATGAACCTTCTCTCGATCGCGGCGGTCACGGCCGCGGCGACGCTCCTGATCCCCCTGATACTGTCGAGCTGACACCATGGAACGGGAACTGAGAGAGGCGATCCGGAGCCTCTGCGAGGGCTACCCGGACGAATACTGGCAGGAGCGGGACCGGGAGCGCGCCTATCCCGAGGACTTCGTCCGGGAGCTCACCGAGGCCGGCTACCTGGCCTGCCTGATTCCCGAGGAGTACGGGGGCGCCGGCCTCGGCATCCGGGAGGCGTGCGTGATCCTCGAGGAGATCAACCGCTCCGGGGGCAATGCAGCGGCATGCCACGCCCAGATGTACACCATGGGCACGATCCTGCGGCACGGCTCCGAGGAGCAGAAGGAGCGCTGGCTTCCGCCGATCGCCGCCGGCGAGCTCCGGCTCCAGGCCTTCGGCGTCACGGAGCCCGACGCCGGCTCCGACACGACCAGGATCACCACCTTCGCCGAGCGCCGGGGCGACCGCTACGTGGTCAACGGCAAGAAGATCTTCATCTCAAGGGTCCAGCACTCCGACCTCATGGTGCTCCTCGCCCGGACCACCCGCCTCGAGGACGTGGAGAAGAAGACCCGGGGCCTGAGCGTCTTCCTGGTGGACCTGCGGGACGCCGGCGACGCCCTGCGGGTCCGGCCGGTGGACACCATGATCAACCACGAGACCAACGAGCTCTTCTTCGACGACCTGGAGGTCCCTGCCGAGAACCTGATCGGCGAGGAGGGTCGGGGCTTCCGCTACATCCTCGGGGGGATGAACGCCGAGCGGATCCTCCTGGCGTCGGAGTCGGTGGGCGACGCCCTCTACTTCGTGGACCGGGCCAGCGAGTACGCCGGTGAGCGGATCGTCTTCGACCGGCCGATCGGGAAGAACCAAGGCGTTCAGTTCCCGATCGCCCGGGCCTACGTCCAGACCCGGGGCGCCGCGGCCCTGCGGGACCGGGCGGCAGAGCTCTTCGACGCCGACGAGCCGTGCGGTCCCGAGGCGAACATGTGCAAGTACCTGGCCTCCGAAGCCGCCTGGGAGGCGGCGAACGTGGCCATGGACACCTTCGGCGGCTACGGCTTCGCCGAGGAGTACGGGATCGAGCGGAAGTTCCGGGAGGCGAGGCTCTACAAGGTGGCGCCGGTCTCCAACAACCTGGTGCTGAGCTTCGTGGGCCAGCACGTCCTCGACATGCCCCGGTCGTTCTGAGAGGCGGCGCCGTGCTCCGTCTCCGATGCTTCCTCTTCTTCCCGGGCAACCGGCCCGAGCTGCTCGAGAAGGCGGTGGCGACCGGCGCCGACGGCGTCTGCCCCGACCTGGAAGACGCCGTGGGGCCGGAGGCCAAGGACGGTGCCCGGGCGACGGTCGTGGAGCTGCTGGCCCGTGAGACGACGAGCCGGGGGGACGACCGGGTGGGTGACCCGGACGGTCCGGACGGGCCATCCCTGCGCCCGACGATGATCCTCCGGATCAACGCCCCGGAGACCGACGTTGGCGCCCGGGACCTGGAGGCCCTGGCCGGCGCGAAGGCGCTCCCGGACCTCCTGCTGGTGCCCAAGGTGGTCGGACCCGGGAGCCTCGAGCCGGTCGACGAGGCGCTGGGGAGCCGGGCCGACGACGTGGGGCTGATCCCCCTGATCGAGACGGCGCGGGGGCTCGCCGCGGTCGAGGAGATCGCGGCGGCGAGCGACCGGATCGTGGCGCTGATGCTCGGCGGCCACGACCTCTCCCTGGAGCTCGGGGCCCGGCCCACCCCCGAGGCCCTCCTCTACGCCCGCTCCCGGATCGTCCACGCCGCCGCCCTGGCCGGCGTCGACGCCCTCGACATGCCCCTCCTCGAGGTCGGCGATCCCGACGAGCTCCGGGACCGGACCCGGGCGGCCCGGGACCTGGGCTTCACGGGGAAGGCCGCGATCCACCCGGAGCAGGTGGAGCCGATCCAGGAGGTTTTCACGCCCACCCCCGAAGAGGTGGAGGAAGCCCGGCGGGTCGTCGAAGCGTCCGAGGCGGCCGGGGGGAACGCCGCTCTCCTGGACGGAAAAGTAGTGGATCGGCCGATCCTGGAAGCGGCCCGGCGCGTCCTGGCCCGGGCCGGGGAGGCGCGGTGAGCGGGGCCGTGCGCCGCGGACCGGGCCCCGCCGGAGCGTCGAGAAAGCGGGACGATCGGCCCCGGCCCCTGGCGGGCGTCCTCGTGGTGTCCCTCGAGCAGGCCGTCGCCGCTCCCCTCGCCACCCGCAAGCTCGCCGACGCCGGCGCCCGGGTCGTGAAGGTCGAGCGGCCCGGCGGGGACTTCGCCCGGGGCTACGACCGGGCGGTTCGGGGGCTGAGCGCGTACTTCGTCTGGCTCAACCGGGGCAAGGAGTCCATCGTCCTCGACATCAAGGACGAGGCCGACGCCGGGCTCCTGGATCGCATCGTCGCCGCGGCCGACGTCTTCGTCCAGAACCTGGGGCCCGGTGCCGCCGCACGAGCTGGGTTCGGCTCCGGGGCGCTGCGCGAGCGCCACCCCCGGCTGGTCACCTGCGACGTCAGCGGCTACGGCCCCGAGGGCCCCTACGCCGGGATGAAGGCGTACGACAACCTCCTTCAGGCCGAGACCGGGCTGCACGCCGTCACCGGTCACCCCGACCGTCCCGCCCGGGTCGGCATCTCCGTCTGTGACATCGCCGCGGGGATGCACGCCTACGGGGCCGTCCTGGAAGCTCTCCTCCTCCGGGAGCGGACCGGCGAGGGCGCCGGGCTCGAGGTCTCGCTCTTCTCGGCGATGGCGGACTGGATGTCGGTCCCCTACCTGCACGCGGTCCACGGCGACGGCGCCCCGCCGAGAACGGGGCTCCGGCACCCCTCGATCGCCCCCTACGGTCCGTACCGGTCCGGGGAGGGCGACGAGGTCCTGATCGCGGTGCAGAACGAGCGGGAGTGGACGGCCCTCTGCCGGGACGCGCTCGGTCGGCCCGAGCTGGCCGACGACCCCCGCTTCCGGACGAACCCGGACCGGGTGGCGAACCGGGAGGAGCTGGAGGAGATCCTGGAGGGGGCGTTCCGGAGCTTCGAGACCGGGGAGATGCTCGAGGCGCTGGCCGACGCCGGCATCGCCCACGGACGCCGGCGTACCGTCGAGAGCTTCGCCGAGCACCCGGCCCTGGGGCTGGCCCGGGTGGAGACGGCGGGGGGGACGCTCGAGCTGCCGGCCGACCCGGTGGGATGGAGCGTTCCCGGCCCGGCCGGCGGCTCGGTCGGAGGGGCGGGCGAGCCACCTCCGGAGGGAGCCGCGGCTCCGGGTCGGGGGGGCGGTGGTCCGAGGGTGCCCGAGCTCGACGAGCACGGAGACGCCATTCGCCGGGAGTTCTCCGATGACTGACCCTCGTCACGAGAATATGGACGCGCTCCAGGAGGCAGTGGTCCGGACCGAGGTCCGGAGGGACGTCCTCGTGCCCGGGAAGGCCCGGGGCATGCTCGCGCTCCTGGACCGGGACCCCGACGCCGTCGGCGACGGCGACCTCCTCCCTCCCGGCTGGCACTGGCTCTACTTCAACCCGACCGCTCCC
>CAZMPV010000013.1:7944-18498 GCA_964567985.1 uncultured Gemmatimonadaceae bacterium | reverse complement strand
ACCCCGGTCCACCTTCGCTTCCGGCCCGAAAGGGTCTTTGAATTTCCTATCCCTTTTCCTTCAGCTCTTCCCCAGCGGGCACGCCTCCCCGCACCCCTCCGTCTCCGGGATCAGGTGCCGGAGGCAGCAGACCCGTCTCTGGCGGGCCCCTGCGCCTCCGCTTTCGACGACCCGCATGGCGCCCCGGAGCGGGTTCTTCCAGCCGTCGGGCCACCGCCGGACGCCGAAGAGGCTCGAGCCGGGCAGCTCCGGGGACTCCTCTCCGTCGCCTTCGGAGGCCAGGAGCGAAAGGGTCCAGTCCAGGTAGGATCCGGCATTGCCCCAGAGCAGGCTCCGGGCCAGCCCGGAGTGGTCGCTCAGGGCTTCGACGAGGGGCTCGACGTGGCCCCGGAGGAGGGGCCGGAAGCGCTCGAAGGCGTCTGCATCGGGCCGGACCGGTCCCGGCCGGGGCAGGCCGAACGTCGCGGGCAGCCCTCCCTCGTCGTCGAAGACCACCTCCACCTCGTCGAGGTTCAGGGGAAGGATTCGATGGGCCCGGACGGCGAGGGTCGTGGCCGGGATGACGAGCCGTGCGAAGTACCACTGGGACCACATGGAGATCACGGCCCGCTCGTCCGCGTCCGGGTGTCGGGCGAGCATCGGCGCGAGCACGTCGTCCAGGATCCCGGGACGGAGGAGGTCGGCGGCCGGAATCGCCCCCGCGTCCTCCCCCGGCACCCGGAGCACGTCCCGGAAGCGCCGGAGCTCGCCCGTGAAGACGGCCGCCTGCTCCGGGGCGAGCCCGCCGTCGCCGTCGGCGCCACCGGTCCCGGACGCGCCCCGGCCGCTCCGGGCCCGGGCCGACGAGGGAGCGCCGCTCACGACCCGGATGCCCGCACGGTGCGCTCGTCGGCGTGGCGAGCGCGGGTCGAGGTCGGGCCGTGGGCGGAGGACTCCCGGGACGGCGTCCGGCCCGGCAGCGGCACATACATGGGCGTGCCGGTCACGGGGTCCGGCATCACCCTGCAGGGAAGCCCGAAGACCTCCTGGATCAGCTCGGCGGAGACCACCGACGCCGGCTCGCCGTCGGCCACCAGCTTTCCGTCCTTCATCACCACGAGCCGGTCCGCGTACCGGCACGCCTGATTGATGTCGTGGAGGACCATGACCACGGTCCGGCCCCGGTCCTCGTTCAGCTCGATCAGCAGGTCCAGGACCTCGACCTGGTGGGCCACGTCCAGGAAGGTCGTGGGCTCGTCCAGGAGAAGGAACTCGGTCTCCTGGGCCAGCACCATGGCGATCCAGGCCCGCTGCCGCTGCCCGCCGGACAGCGTGTCCAGGGGCCGGGCCGCCAGCTCCTCCGTCCGGGTGATCTCCAGGGCCCGTCGGGCCGCGTCTTCGTCGGCCTCGGTCCACTGGCGGAAGAGCCCCTGGTGGGCGTAGCGCCCCTGGGCCACGAGCTCCCGGACCGTGAGCCCCTCGGGCGCCGTCGGGTCCTGGGGCAGGACGCCGAGGCGCTTCGCCACGTCCCGGGTGGAGTGGTCGAAGATCGACGTGCCGTCGAGATACACGCCCCCGCTCCGGGGCTTCTTGAGTCGGGACAGCCCCCTGAGCAGGGTCGACTTCCCGCAGCCGTTCGGCCCGATCAGGGCGGTGACCTTCGCCCGGGGGACCGTCAGGTCCAGGCCGTCGATGACGACGTGGTCACCGTAGGCCAGTCCGAGATTCCTGGCTTCCAGGGTCATCGTCGTCCGCCCCGATAGAGGAGGTATCCGAAGAACGGCGCACCCACGATCCCGGTGACGATGCCGCAGGGAATCTCCACGCCCCCCGGCACGCTTCGTCCCACCAGGTCCGCGGCGAGCACCAGCGCCCCGCCCATGAGCGCCGCCGTGGGCAGCAGCCCTTCGTGGGCCGGGCCCACGAGCAGTCGGGCCAGGTGCGGGGCCATGAGTCCCACGAAGGCCACGGCCCCGGCCACCGACACCGCGGAGCCCGCCAGGGCCACGGCGGCCAGGAGGAGAAGGCCCCGCTCGAGCTCCACCCGGCTTCCCAGGCCGCGGGCCACGCCGTCGCCCAGGCTCAGGTTGTTCAGCGAGCGCGCGCCCAGGAACGCCGCCGGAAGGAAGAGAAGGATCCACGGCGCCACCGTCCAGACCCCCCGCCAGCCGGCACCGTGCACGCTCCCCACCATCCAGACCAGGGCGGCCTGGGCCCGGTAGACGTTCCCGAAGGTCAGGATCACGGTCGTCAGGGCCGTGGCGATGGCGGCCACGCCGATGCCCACCAGGATCAGCCGACCCGGCGTCAGCCCCTCCTTCCAGGCCAGGAGATAGACCAGGAGCGCCGCCCCTCCCGCCCCGAGGAAGGCGACGAAGGGGAGGGCGACCGAGCCGACGTCGGGGAAGACGACCAGGACGGTCACCGCGGCCAGGGCGGCGCCCTGGGTGATCCCGACGATGCTGGGGGCGGCCAGGGGGTTCCGGGTCAGCCCCTGGAGGATCCCGCCCGCCGCTCCGAGACCGACGCCCGCCGCCATGGCCACCACGGCCCGGGGGAGGCGGAGCTGCCGGACGACGAAGCCGTCTCCGGCCCCGGTCTCCAGCCCCAGGAGCGCCCGGGCCACGTCCGGGAGGGGGATCGCATACTCACCCGTGGCCACGCTCAGGACCGCCAGCGCGAGGGTGATCGCGCCCAGCCCGAGGAGCGCCGGAATCACCCGCCGGTCGAGACGGACGGAGATGCCGAGCCCCGGCGCCCTGACCACGGTCCGGTCCGCGGAGCTCACGCTTCACCCACCTTCTTCCGGGCCAGATAGATGAAGACCGGTCCTCCCACCAGGGCGGTCATCACCCCTACCGGCATCTCCTCGGGTCGGATGACGAGGCGGGCGGCCACGTCGGCCACCAGGAGGAGGAGCGCCCCGGTCACCGCGCTGTAGGGGAGGACCCACCGGTAGTCGACCCCGACCAGGGGCCGGACGGCGTTGGGGATGACGAGTCCGATGAAGCCGATGGGGCCCGCCACCGCCACAGCGCCGCCGGCCAGGAGCGTGACGCTGGCCGCCGCGGCGAGCTTCACGGCGGTCGTGTGCTGACCCAGCCCGGCCGCCACGTCCTCTCCCAGGGCGAGGGTCGTGATGCGGGAACCCACGGCCAGCGCCAGCACCATGCCGACCGCCAGGGCCGGCAGAAGGTGAAGGAAGAGCCCCATGTCCCGGCCGGCCAGGGAGCCGGCGAGCCAGAAGCGGATCTGCTCCAGGGTGCCCTGGTCCAGAAGGAGGAGGGCCATCGTGAGCGACGTCAGCAGGGCCGTGGCGGCGGCTCCGGCCAGAATGAGCCGGATCGGCGTCGCGCCGGTCCGGCCGAGGGAACCGAGCAGGTAGACGGCCGCGCCGGTGACCCCGGCCCCGAGAAACGCCAGGACGGCGTAGGCCAGGGCCCCCCTGCCCCCGGTCAGGAAGGTCGCCCCGACCACGGCGAGGGCGGCCCCGGCGTTGATGCCCAGGATCCCGGGAGACGCCAGGGGATTCCGGGTCACCCCCTGGATGAGAGCCCCGGCCGTGCCCAGGGCCGCGCCCACGGCCACCGCGATCAGCGCTCGGGGCACGCGCAGCGTCCGGACCGTCAGGTGGTCGACCGAGCCGTCGGGCGCGACGAGAGCGTCCACGACGGCGTCCATGGGAATCGGGGCGGCCCCGAAGGCCACGCTGACGACCACACCGAGTCCCAGGAGGAGCGTGCACGTCAGGAGCCCCACGGCCCGGAAGGGTCGGACGTCAACCACCGGACGCCTCCGCCGGGTGCCCGGCGCCCCGCACCGCGGCCGCGATCCGGGGGACCAGCTTCTCCACGAGGTATCCGAGGTTCAGTGCGGAGGTGTTCGTCACGGCGGCGGTGAGGGGGCCCTGGACGTCCAGATGGACGACCCGACCCTCCCGGACGACCGGCAGCTCCCGGTAGACCGGGTGCTCCGCCAGGGTCGCCCGCTGCTCCGGCGACGAGAGCCAGACGAGCACGTCGGTGTCCAGGAGGTCGACCCGCTCGCCGCTGAGGCGGGCCCCGAAACGACCCCGGGTCAGCTCGGCCAGCTCCGGCGGGAGCGTCATTCCCAGGGACCGGAGGAAGCGGCCGCGGCTGTCCTGGGGGCCGTAGACCCAGAAGGAGCCGTCGGGCCCCCCGACCAGGGCGACCACGCCGGCGGCCCCCTCGAGCTCCGGGTGCTTCCGGCGCCCCGCCGCCAGCGTTCCCTCCACCTCGGCGACCCGGTCCTCGGCCCGCTCCTCCCTGCAGAGGGCTCGACCCAGGGTCCGGGTGATCTCCTGCCACGGGACCCCGTAGTCGACGTACGCGCCGGACTGGGCCAGGGTCGGAGCGATCCGCTCCAGGGTGCGGTAGTCGTCGTCCGCCAACCCGGAGGCGGCCCCGACGATGAGGTCCGGCCTCAGGGCGGCGATCCGCTCGAAGTTCAGCGCGCGAACCCGAAGGGTCTGGTGATCGGCCTCGCCGAGGCTCTCCGGCACCCACGGCCACCCGAGATAGGACCCCCGATAGGCCGAATCCTCCTGAATCGCGGCCGGGGTGACCCCGAGGGCGAGGAGCGTGTCCTGGTCCCGGAGCGTCACGGGCACGACCCGCTCCGGCCGGCCGCCGATCCGGGTCTCTCCGTACTTGTGAGAGAGAACGCGGGAGCCGCATCCGGCCGTCGAGTTCCCTGCCGCCTCCCCGGCGTCCGGACCACGCCGATTCCCCTCCCCGCCCCTACACCCCGCAGCGACCAGGAGCGCTCCCCCCGCCCGGAGCAGGAACCCGCGCCGGGTGAGCCTGCTCACGAGCCTCCGGGCAGCTCGGGAACGGGACGAGCCGCGATCGAGATCCGGCTCACCAGCGGTAGTCCAGGGTGACCCTCACGGTCCGTGCCGTCCCGTAGAAGCACGACCCGGCCGTGAAGCAGGAGGCCACGTAGACCTCGTCGAAGAGGTTGCTCACGTTGAGCCGGGCTCGGAAGGGGTCCCAGTCGTAGTGGAGCGTGGCGTCGACGAGGGTCCGGCCGTCGACCTCCAGGGTGTTGGCGGCGTCACCGTAGCTGGAGCCGGCGTAGCGGACACCTCCTCCCCCGCCGAGCCCGGCCATCCCTCCTTCCTGCACCGTGTAGTCCAGCCAGAAGGATGCAGTGCTCGAGGGGACGCCGATCGGGCGATTCCCCACGTCGCCGGCGTTGCTCTCGGTCACCTCCACGTCCAGGTAGGTGTAGGTGGCCGTGGCGTCCAGCCCGGCGTAGAGGCTGGCGACGCCTTCCAGCTCGATGCCCCGGGAGCGGATCTCGCCCGTCTGGACCTGGAAGTTTCCGTTGTCCGGATCCGGGGTCAGTACGTTCTGCCGCCGGAGGTCGAAGGCCGCCACGGTCAGGTAGCCGGTCGCTCCCTGGGGCTGATACTTCAGGCCCGCCTCCACCTGCTGGCCCCGCTCGGGCTCGAAGGGCTCGCCCGAGGCGGTGGATCCCAGGACGGGGAGGAATGCCTCGGAGTAGCTCGCGTAGGGCGCCAGGCCGGCCTCGGACTCGTAGAGGAGCCCCACCCGCCCGCTGAAGGCCTCGCTCTCCTGCTCGGTGGTGCTTCCCGCCGTCCGGTCCCGGTCCTCGGAGCTCGTCCAGTCGTGGCGGCCGCTGAGCACGAAGGTCCAGCGATCCAATTGGAGCTCGTCCTGGACGTAGACGCCGAGCTGGGTCTGCTCGCGCCGGTGGTCGGAGGTGAAGAACGAATCACCGCGGCTGCCGTCGCCATAGTCCGGATCGAAGATGTCGAGGGAGGAAGCCGGCCCCATGTCGAAGCGCTCGTCGAGGACGTGACGCTGATAGTCGAGGCCGACCAGGACGGTGTGGCTCGCCGGGCCCGTGGAGAAGTCGACACCGACGTTGTTGTCCATCGTCAGGATGTCGAGCTTCGGCACCCCGGAGAACCAGAAGCGGTTCACGGTGCGCTGATCGTCCTGGAGGCCGGCGGCCCAGGCGATCTGGTAGTCGTTCTCCATGCCCGTGTAGCGGGCCCGGGAGCTCAGCGTCCACTCGGCTCCCAGGTGCTGCTCGAAGAGATAGGCCGCCGAATACTGGTCCCGGTCGAAGCCGTCGAAGCCCGGGATCCCGTCGTCACGGGTCACGGGGATCCTGCCGTGGGGGTTGGGGCGGACGGTGCCGGAGGCCGGCAGGAAGGAAGTGCCCCGGACCGCCTCGTCGCGCTGATAGTCTCCCATCAGCGTCAGCGTCGTCGAAGACGTGGGCCTCCAGGTGAGGGCGGGCGCCACGAAGATCTGGTCGTCGCTGGAGAACTGCACCTGGCCCTCGGCCGACCGGGCCAAGCCGGTCAGGCGGTACAGGAGCGTCCCGTCCTCGGTGATCGGCCCGGTCACGTCCACCGCTCCCTGGAGCCGGTCGTAGCTGCCCGCCTGGAGCTCGACCTCGCCCCGAGCGTCCGCCCGTGGCCTCTTCGACCGATAGTTGATGAAGCCACCCACGCTGCTCTGCCCGAAGAGGGCCGAAGCCGGGCCCCGGACCACCTCGTAGGACTCGGCGCCGTAGGGGTTCAGCCGGAGCGTGGCCTGGCTCGCCGAACGGAGCTGCAACCCGTCCCGGTAGAGGTTCTGACCGTACTGCTGGAAGCCCCGGATCTGCGTCCAGTCGTAGAGGAGGTCGGGTCCGAAG
The DNA here is from genome assembly GCA_964567985.1 of uncultured Gemmatimonadaceae bacterium. Classification (GTDB taxonomy): domain Bacteria; phylum Gemmatimonadota; class Gemmatimonadetes; order Longimicrobiales; family Gaopeijiaceae; genus CAZMPV01. The sequence goes on along the minus strand of CAZMPV010000013.1, from coordinate 11,823 downwards.
ACCTCGGATTGGATCCCCGGAGTGTACCGGAGGGCCTCGGCCTGGGTCTCGGCCCCCTGGGCCTCGATCCGCTCCCGGGTGATGACGGAGATCGACTGGGGCACCTCGACCAGCGAACTGGAGACCTTCAGGCCCGAGACCGCCTCGGAGTCCACGTATCCGGCCCGCCGGCCGATCACCGTGATGCCGCCGAGCTCCACTGCCTCGGTCGCCAGCTCGATCTCGAGCCGCACGGCCTCGTTCGCCCGGACCCGGATCTCGCGGGTCACCGTGCCGTACCCCATGGAGCTGGCCTCCACGGTGTGGGTGCCCGGGCTCACGTCCGGGACGAAGAACTCGCCCTGGGCCGCGGAGAGCTGCCCCCTCCGGGTGCCCTCGAGGGAGATCTGGACCCCGGAGATCGGCTCCCCGGTCTCGGCGTTCGTGACCCGGCCCTCGATGGAGCCGGTCTGCTGTGCTATGAGGGTGCCCGGCGCGGCGACCGCCACGGCGAGGGCCACGAGAAGAGACCACGACTTCATGTCGGCGACTCCGGTGAGCAGCGGTGATAGATGAAAACGATTATCAACCTCAACCACTGCCCACACTGACCGATTCGGCGCCGGGCGTCAAGGCGCCGGGAGAAGGCCTTCTCCCCCGGGTGCCGGGCCTCGTCGGCGAATCCGCCGCGCCCGGATCAGCCGCCGACCGCCACCGTCCTGAAGCGGATCCGGTGGGGCCGCTCCGCCTCCTGGCCCAGCCGCCGCTTCCGGTCCTCCTCGTACTCGCCGTAGTTGCCGGGGTAGAAGACGACCCGGCTCTCGCCCTCGAAGGCGAGGATGTGGGTGGCGATCCGGTCGAGGAACCAGCGGTCGTGGCTGATCACCAGGACGCAGCCGGCGAAGCGGAGCAGGGCGTCTTCCAGGGCCCGGAGCGTGTCCACGTCCAGGTCGTTGGACGGCTCGTCGAAGAGCAGCACGTTGCCGCCCTCCTTGAGCAGCTTGGCCATGTGGAGCCGGTTGCGCTCCCCGCCCGAGAGCACCCCCACCTTCTTCTGCTGGTCGGCGCCCCGGAAGTTGAACCAGGAGAGGTAGGCCCGGGGGTTCACCTCGGCCCGCCCGAACTTCAGGACGTCGGCCCCGCCGCTCACCTCCTCGAAGACGGTCTTCTCGCCGTCGAGGGCGTCCCGATGCTGGTCCACGTGGGAGAGCTTCACGGTCTCGCCGACCCGGATGGCTCCGGCGTCGGGCTCCTCGGCGCCGGTGATCATCCGGAAGAGGGTGGTCTTCCCCGCCCCGTTCGGCCCGACGATGCCGACGATCGCGCCCGGCGGCACGTCGAAGGAGAGGTCGTCGAAGAGGAGGCGGTCGTCGTACGCCTTGCGGACGCCCTCCGCCCGGATCACCACGTCGCCCAGCCTGGGACCCTTGGGGATCAGGATCTCGGCGGTGCGGATCTGCTCCCGCTCGTCGGCGGCCAGGAGCTCCTCGTAGGCGTTGAGCCGGGCCCTGCCCTTCGACTGCCGGGCCCGGGGCGCCTGCCGGACCCACTCGAGCTCCCGCTCCAGGGTGCGGCGGCGGGCGCTCTCCTGCTTCTCCTCGAGGCGGAGCCGCTCGCTCTTCTGCTCGAGCCACGACGAGTAGTTCCCCTTCCAGGGGATGCCCGCGCCCCGGTCCAGCTCCAGGATCCAGCCCGCCACGTTGTCCAGGAAGTAGCGGTCGTGGGTGATGGCGACGATGGTGCCGGCGAACCCGGCCAGGTAGCCCTCGAGCCACGCGACCGACTCGGCGTCCAGGTGGTTCGTGGGCTCGTCCAGGAGGAGCATGTCGGCGTCGGCCAGCAGCACCTTGCAGAGCGCCACCCGCCGCCGCTCGCCGCCGGAGAGCTGTGCGACGGGCTGGTCGGCCGGGGGCACCCGGAGGGCGTCCATCGCCATCTCGACGGTCCGGTCCAGGTTCCAGGCGTCGGCCGCATCGATCCGGTCCTGGAGGCGGGCCTGCTCCTCGATCAGGGCCGTCATCTCCTCGTCGGTCGACACATCGGCGAAGGCCGCCGAGACCTCCTCGAAGCGGGTCAGAAGCGCCCGGGTCTCGGCCACGCCGGCCTCGACGTTGCCCCGCACGTCCAGGCTCTCGTCGAGCTCGGGCTCCTGGGGCAGGTAGGCGATCCGGGTGCCCTTCATCGCCCACGCCTCGCCCAGGAAGTCGGTGTCGATGCCGGCCATGATCCGAAGCAGCGTGCTCTTGCCGGAGCCGTTCGGCCCCACCACGCCGATCTTGGCGCCGGGGAAGAACGACAGGTTGATCCCCTTCAGCACCTCCCGCTTCGGGGGAACGATCTTGCGGAGGTCCCGCATGTGGTAGATGAACTTCTGCTCGGCCATGGGGCGGGGTCGGATCCGGGTTGAAGGGAGGGCGTGAAGGGAGGAAATCTAACGGATTTTCCGGGGGGCGCGGAGAGGCCGAGGGCAGGGGGTCGTGAACCGGCGCCGACTGCCCCTCGCCCTCAGCCCAGCACCATCCCCGCCGCCACGAACGCCACCGTAGCCCCGGCCGCCGCCATCAGCGCCATTGGGAGCTGGCTCAGGGTGTGGTCCATCAGGTCGGAGCCGGTGGCCAGGGCGCCGAGGATCGTGGTGTCCGACAGCGGCGAGGCGTGGTCGCCGAAGACCCCGCCCCCCAGGACCGCCGAGAAGCAGAGGGCCACGTAGAGGGGGTCCGGGCTCACGGCGTAGGCCAGGGGCAGAGCCACGGGGAAGGTGACCGGGTAGGTGCCCCACGACATGCCGGTGGCGAAGGCGACCGCGCCGCCCACGACGAAGAAGAGGGCGGGCAGGAGCGCCGCGCTCACCGCCTCGGCGGCGAGCTCCACCACGTAGGCCGCCGTACCCACGTCCCGGGCGACCTCGCCCAGGGTCACGGCCAGGGCCAGGAGCACGGCCCCGATCGTCACCCCCTTCACCCCCTCCAGGAAGCCGTCGGCCAGCTCCCGGAGGGCCATCCCCTTCAGGAGGGCGAGGACGCCGGCCGTGAGCACGGCCAGCCCGAAGGCCTCGGCGATGGGGACGTCGACCCGGGAGGGGTCGCTCGCGAGGACGGCGGGGACGACGCCGGTGGCCGCCGTCCCCAGGAGCGCGGCCAGGGGAAGGAGGAAGTCCTCCAGGCCCGGCCGGTAGCCCTCGGGCACGGAGACCGTCTCGAGCTCGCCCGTGGCCAGGGGCCGGGCGCCGGGGGCGTTGAGCTCGCCGGTCTCCCGGACCCGGCGGCGGGCCGCGGACATCCGTCGGCCCGGCCAGGGCCACCAGCCCAGGGCGAAGAGGAGCGCCAGCCCCAGGACGATGACCGCGTAGAAGTTGAAGGGGATCGAGCGGACGTAGAAGCTGACCGCGGCCTGCTGATCGGCCAGGAGCGGGATCGTGCCGGCGGTGAGGCCCGCCACGTAGATCGGCCAGACGTTGAGGGGAATCAGCGACGCCACCGGCGAGGCCGTGGTGTCGACCAGGAAGGAGGCCTCCTCGTGGCTGACGCCCTCCTCCTCGGTGATCGCCCGGACCGTCGTGCCGGTGAGGATGGCCGAGACGGTGCCGCCCTGGTGGAAGACGAGCCCCAGCGCCCAGGTGAAGACCTTCGCGGTCCGGGGCCCCCGGATCAGCCGCCGCCCCGCCCACTCGGCGAAGACCCGGGCGCCGCCGGTCCGGCCCCAGATGCCGACGAGCCCGCCCAGCGCCCAGAGGTAGACCACCAGGATCAGGGCGAAGGACTCGGTGCCCACCGAGGGGATCAGGTAGGCGTCCACCAGGTTCCAGCGGCCGGCGACCACGCCCCCGACCGCGACGCCCACCAGGAGGGAGCTGATGACCTCCCGGGTGACGAAGGCCAGGACCAGGGCGGTGACCGGGGG
>CAZMPV010000013.1:0-7844 GCA_964567985.1 uncultured Gemmatimonadaceae bacterium | reverse complement strand
GGGAGCTGATGACCTCCCGGGTGACGAAGGCCAGGACCAGGGCGGTGACCGGGGGAAGCAGGGAGGCCGCCCCCAGGTGCTCGGCGCCGGCGCCCCCGCCGCCGAAGACATTGGAGGCCACCGCCGCGGCCAGGGACACGGCGGCGACCGCCACCCCGGCCCGGCCCCGGGTCACCTGTGCTGCCGCTCGAGCACCCGGCCCGGCATCGCCTCGGTCGCCTCGCCCCCGTCCACCACGAACTCGCCGTTGACCAGGACGTGGGTCATCCCCTCCTGGTAGACGAAGGGATCCAGGTAGGTGGCGTCGCTCCGGACCGTCTCCGGGTCGAATACGACCACGTCGGCCTTCATCCCCGGCTGCAAGAGTCCCCGGTCCTTCAGCCCCAGGATCTGGGCGCCGAGGCCGGTCAGGGAACGGATGGCATGGGGGAGGGTGATCGTCCCCCGCTCGAAGACGAACTCACGGATCAGCCGGCCCGAGGTGCCGTACTGGCCCGGATGGGTGAAGGGGTCGGAGTGGTCGCCCCGGTCGCCCCAGCGGTCGAGACAGACAGCGGTGTAGTCCTGCCGCATCCACTCCTCGAGGTCGATCATCCCCACGGCCTTGGCCAGCCAGAGCACCCCCCCGGGCTGGTCCAGCCCGTTCATCTGGAGCCAGATGACGGTGTCGAAGACCGACTCGCCCCGCTCGTCGGCCACCTCGGCCAGGGTCTTTCCGATCAGGGCCGGATCGCTGTAGTCGGTGATCAGGAGGTTCTCGGCCCCGCCCTGCCGGAGGATCTCGTAGTGGACGTCGGAGCGGATCGTCTCCCGGGTCTCCGGGTCGGCCAGGCGTCGCTGGAGGTTGTCGAGCATCCCTGTGTAGTCCACCGGCGGAAAGTCGTCCGAGGCGCTCTGGCCCGGGACCTCCTCGGCCACCAGGGCCCAGCGGGGCACCAGGGTCACATAGGTCTGGTAGCCCTCGTAGGAGTGCATGTCGAGGTAGACCCGCCGGCCCTCCTCCCACCACCGGTCGATCATCTGGGTCGTCACCTTGCTCATCCCCCACTCCCGGGGACCCTTGGGATGGATGTGGTCGATGGTGACCGGCACCCCCGCCTCCTTCGCCACGTTGCCGATCTCCATGATCGCGTCCATCCAGGTCACGTGGCGCTGGGTCGGATGGTCCATGTGGCTCGGGAGCTGCCACTTCGGGTAGCGGCCCTGGCTCCGCATGTGGAACTGGACGTGGCCGCCGTAGGGGGCGACCTCCTTCGACAGCTCCAGCACCTCCTCCTCCGAGGAGTAGCGCATGGGCTGGTACTCGAGGCCGGTGCTCAGGCCGAAGGCGCCGTCGTCCATCCCCCGGCGCACCAGGGCCTTCATCTCCTCGAGCTCGGCCTCCGTGGCGAAGCGCATCACGTCTTCGGGGGCGGTGCCCATGACCATGTTCCGGACCGTGCCGTGGCCCACCATCTGGATCAGGTTGAGGGCCGTGCCGACCGTCCGGAGGGAGTCGGCCTGGACCGAGATCGGCCAGACGTCGGTGGTGCCGTCCATGTTGATGACGGCCGTGGTGAAGCCCTGGGTCGTGTAGTTCGGCACCCGGCCGTAGCCCTCGAGGATGTCGTCCTCGATGTGCTCGTGCATGGCGACGAAGCCCGGGGTCACGTACTTGCCGGCGGCGTCGATCACCCGCCGGGCCCGAGCGTCGGCCAGGTCGCCCACCGCCACGATCTCGTCGCCCCGAATACCGACGTCGGCGGGCACATCGGGGTTGCCGGTGCCGTCCAGGACCCGGCCGTTCCGGATCAGGACGTCGTACTCGGGGCTCTGGGCGTTGAGGGTACCAGCGTCGCCCAGGGCGGCCGTGGCGGCCAGGAGCGCGGCGGCGAGGAGGGAGAGAAGGCGCATGGGAGACCTCGTCTGGGTGCTCGGCGTCCGGGTGCGGCTCGATCGGCCCATCTTGGACGAATCCGGACCGTTTGGCCAGTGCCGGCGGAGCTCACCGGATCCAAAGAGGCCGGTTGGATTTCCGATCCCTGCGTCCAGCGCCCTCGAAGCACGCCTCGAGATCGAGGAGGACGGCTGGGTGCGGGAAGAGATCGAGGCAGCGCTGCCGGACGTCGATTGAATCCCCGTCGTCCGGGGCCCGGTCAATCCGGCAGGCGGTACCCGAGCACGCTGCCGAGCATCGCCAGGGTCCTCATGACGAAGTGCGGCGGCTTTACGGAGACGAGCTCCTCCTCGTGGTCCGAAAAGAGCATCCCCATCAGCACGAAGGATTTGAAGTCACCCGGGGGCAGGCTGACCCCCCGGTCCGTCACCAGCTTGTGGAACCTCCGGAAGAAGCGCTCGTGATCGAGCGCGGGCTCGTGCACGTTGACGAGCTCCACCGCTTCCGTGTTCCTGAACGTGTGCGGGGTCCCCGGAGGTACGGTGTGCTTCTCGCCGGCGGGCACCCGCCGCCACTCGCCGTCGACGTTCACCTCCAACACGCCCGAGAGCACTTCGTAGCTCTCTTCGGCGTGGGGGTGGATGTGCAGCGGGGGAGAATCTCCCTCGGTGGGCTCGATCTCGAACCGCATCTCCAGGAGCTCTCCGTTCGTTTCTTCTGTGGAGCGTGTGATTTCCCAGCGTCCGGGGAACTGACCGAAATCCAGAATTCGATTCTGCTGGTCGGTTTCCATGCTGTCACCCTGCTCTCCGGATTCGCTCTTCATTCACTCCAGCCTCCAGGCTCTCGGACCGTCCCGTCAGCCCCGGGCTGAAGCCACGAGGTTTACCATGAGCTCCACGGCCTCGTCGTCCGTCAGCCCCTGCTCGTCCAGCGAGCGCCAGGTGCCGAAGGCGAGCGCGTGGCCCACGGCCGCCCGGATCAGGCGCTGTCCATCGGCGCTCTCACCCCATCCGGCGGACAGTCCTCCGGCCACCTCCCGCATGTACTCCCGCACCGGCGCCATGCCCTCGGCGACCTCCGGGACTTTGTCCTGGTCCCGAATCACCTGCTCCAGCATCGGCGCGCCTTCACGGAAGTACGCGTAGATCGCGGTCAGAGCGGACTGCAGTCGCTCCTTCGGATCGTCGATGCCGCTCCAGGACGTCGGATCGGGCAAAGGATGGTCTTCCATCCAATCCGAGGAGCAGGCGTCGAAGAGCGCGCCCTGGTCCGGAAAGTGGCGGTAGACGGTCAGGCGCTGCACCCCGGCCCGCTCCGCGACGGCCGTGATCGTGGTGTCGGCCGGTCCAACCTCCTCGTGGAGAGACCGGGTCGCCTCGACGATCTTCCGTCTCGTGTCTTCTACGGTCATAGACTGAACATAGCTGTTCATCTAGATCGTTACAACCATTTGCTAATATATATAGTTGCTTTGATCGCAATGAACAGTAGTGTTCACTACACGAGCGTTTCCCGGCAAGCCTCGCTTCGCGTACGCGTGAGGGCCGAGACGCCGTTGCGACGATGTCGAGACAGGGCCGAGACGGAGCGGTAACGAATCGGTGTCGGGTCCAGGTTACCGATTGTCGGTGACACGCGGTGTCCACCATCCGAAGCGGACCCGCGATCTCCCTGTCCTTTACGCAGGAGGCACGCATGACTCCCGCACCTTCTCGTCTCTTCAACGCCCTCCTGGCCCTGGCTCTCGCCTCCCTGGTAGGCGTGATGGCCTGTGACCCGGCGGCCGAACGTTCACCGGTCGAGCCGGATATCGACCGCGCGGCTTCCGTCGTCAGCGACGCCGGCCGGGAGGGTACGACCAAGGAACCGCCGGACGAACCCACCATCCTCCTCGCCGCGGGCGACGTCTCCGACCTCACGGACGGCCTCACGGCCACCGACGTCGCCCAGACCCTGGTCGGCCCCACCGTCACGCTCTCGAACGTCACCTCGACCGGGATCGATCAGGCCCTGGGTACCTTCACGGGCGGTAGCGCCGTGGACCTCCAGAGCGGCTCCATTCTCAGCTCCGGCTGGGTCAAGGATGTCATCGGACCGAACACGGCTCCGAACGTGTCTCGGACCAACGGCACGGGCAGCGACGCCGATCTCGGCACGCTCTCCGGCTTCCCGACCCTCGACGCCACGGTTCTCGAATTCGACTTCGAGGTCCCCCTCTTCGCCGAGCGTATCGCCATGAGGTACGTCTTTGGCTCCGAGGAGTACAACGAATTCGTCGGCACGCAGTTCAACGACGTGTTCGCCTTCTTCGTCAACGGCGTGAACTGCGCCACGGTCGAGGGGGATCCGGTCAGCATCAACACGATCAACAACGGGTCGGATCCCAACACGCAGGGGAACACCATCTCGCCGACCAACCCCGACTTCTACGTCAACAACGACCCCTTCGATCCCGACATCTCGGGCTCTCCGCTTCCGTCCGCTCCCCACGATACGGAGATGGACGGCTTCACCGTCGTCCTCACCTGTGAGGCAGAGGTCTCCGACACCGAGACCAACACGATGAAGATCGCGATCGCGGACGCGAGCGACCCCATCCTCGATTCCTGGGTTCTGCTCGAAGAGGGGAGCCTCGAGATCATCCCCCTCGACGTGGACAAGCACTGGTCCCAGACGGACGTCTGCTTCCTGGATCCGGACGACCCCGACGCCTGCCCCGACGGCACCAGCCTCGGCACCCCCCTGGCCACCGACGAGAACGGAGTCGCCCAGATCGAGAGCGTCGTGCGGGGTGGGACGGTCCGCTCCTACAATCCCGGCCAGGCGTACGCCGTCTCCACCGTCCGTGTCCTCGGCGACGTCGCCGGTCTCGAGATCCGCGAGGCCTACGGCGCATGCACGGACGAGATCCTCGACCTGAACCCGGCCGCGGGCCAGGGCGGTGGTTCGGTCGCGGTCGTGATCATGAACGAGTCCGGCGAGCCCGTCCAGGTGCTCGACGCCAACTCGCCCGAGGTGACGGTGAGCGACGACGAGGCCACGGTCACCCTCGGCCCGCAGGACGCCGGCACGACGGTCAAGGTCTACGTGAAGTTCGGCCCCGGCCTCCGGGGCGAAGAGTGGACCGGCGCGCTCTCGTGCAGAAACGTGAACGAAGCCCAGGCCTTCGACGAAGAGGGCCCGTTCGGCGAGCTCATCGACGACAGCGCGGAGCTGATGCTCACGGAAAAGAACTGACGCCGGGAATCCGACGAGCGAACGGGAAGGGGCGCTTCGGCGCCCCTTCCTCCATTTCCGCGCTGGCACGGAGCCTGCAGCCCTGAGACGGGAACCCCCGAGCGAATCGGTCCACACCGTGACTCGAGAACCCGGAGGCTCCGATGTCGCCGCCGCCCCAGCCCTCGCCGCGCCTACCTTCGCCGGGACCTGGCTCGCTCCTGGTCGTCGCCTTCCTCGCCACCGGCATCCTGTGCTGGCCGGGACCGTCCCCCGCCCAGGAGCCCTACAGCATACGATGCGGCGCGGGCGTCCACGAGGATCGGCGAACCGGCCTGGTTGCCTTGCCCCAGGGGCGGCTCTTCTGCCCGCTGGCGGCGGACCCCAAGTCCGAGCACTCCTACCTGAGCTACCTGACCGGTGACTTCGCCAGCATCGGTGAACCCGACGACGAGACGAACATCGGATCCGTGGGGATCGGCGACAGCTTCCCCCTCTTCCGGTTGACGACCGCCGGGCCCGCCAACGGCGTCCAGCTCGACCTCTCCGGAGGGGTCTTCGCCCAGTTCAACCTGGATCGCCCTTCCTTCGACCTCATCAACGCCGACTACCTGGTGGGGCTGCCCCTGACCTTTCGCCGCGGGGGCTTCACCTCGCGCCTCCGGGTCTACCACCAGAGCTCGCACCTGGGCGACGAGTTCCTTCTGGCCCGCCAGCCGGAGCGTCTGAACGTCTCCTTCGAGTCACTGGAGCTGCTCCTCTCTCAGGAGGTGGGGCCGCTCAGGGTCTACGGAGGTGGCGAGAACTTCTTCCGGCGGCGCCCCACCTCGGGAGCCTCCCGGCTGGCTCACATGGGGGCCGAGGTCCGTCCCGCGGAGTTCGGTGCCGGGCGCCTGCTGGCCGCGGTGGACGTGAAGGTGGTGGAGTTCGTGGAGTGGGAGGTCGCCTGGAGCGCCCGGACCGGCGTTGAGATCGTGCGGATTCCGACGCCGGGTCATCCGGCACGAGCCCTGAGCATCCTGGCGGAGTACTACCAGGGCCCGGCCCCCTACGGACAGTTCTTCCGGGACGACATCCGCTTCCTCGGGCTCGGGCTTCACTTCTCGCTGTAGCCGGGTGTTCGACACGACGTCGGGCGATCCCGGGACGGATCCAGCGCACCGTCCAGCGGCGCGTCCCGCGCTACTTCCGTCGGCACGCCCTCCGCGGCTCCTGCCTGGCCTCCGCTCTACCCTTGCAGGCCCATCCACGCATCTCGGCGACCGGCCGTCTCCTCGAAGGCTGGGAGGAAGAAGCCGGACCTCGTCTCACCCCTGGTCCGGGTCGACGACCTCCACCCCGGGGATCGGTGAGAGCCCCCGCTCAAGGGCCCGCTCGCCCAGGATCGCGGGGAGGATTCCGTGGCTGGTTTCCAGCGCCTTTTCCCCCTCCCTCGCCGCTTCGAGCACCTCCAGGTACGCCACGTCTTCGGCCGTCGGCTGCTCCGCCTCGAGCGATGCGCAGAAGGTCTGGATCGAGCGCCACACGCAGCCGTGGCCGACGCCGAGGACGTGCATCGCCTCGTGCATCACGAGCGCCGGATCGTCGAGGTCGGCCGCGCTCCGGACGCTGATCCTTCCGAAGCGGGCATCGGCGCTCACGGCGGCAATGCGGGTGACGTCGTTCCCGGACCACGAGGCCACGTCCATGCGGGTGAACCAGGTGCTGACCGTCGGCAGGCCGGAGGCGCGACCGCGGACCGTGAGGGTGGAGTCCAGGCGCACCACCACGGCGCCCGGAATCGTGCCGTCCCGGTCCGGATCCGGATCGGGAAGGTCCTCCGGACGCGACGCCTCGAACAGGTCCCGTCCCAGGACCTCCTCGAGCCGGTCGAGGGCGGCCCAGATGCGGACGGAATCGGCTGCCGTGAAGGAGGACGTGCTCTCCGCCCGGTCGAGGGCGACCGGGAGCGGGAAGGACTCCGGTGGCCAGCTGACGAGGCCTCCCGTCCACCGCGTGGAGTCGAGGACCACCTGCCTGCGGCCCTCCTGCTCGAAGGCGAAGGTGAAGCCCCAGTAGCTGGAGAGCACCTTCCCGTCGGCGGCGTCGGCGGGGTGGATCTCCACCTCCGTCCCCGCGTGGACGCCCGAGTCGATCGTCCAGCGATCGGGCAGGAGCAGGATCCGGAGGTCGCCCCCGGGCGGGGGGCCGTCCAGCCGCACGAGGGAGGAGAGGGCACCGCTCCCGGTGCGGGGGCGCACCTCCACGAAGCCGCCCCCGCTGCCGGGATCACTCTCGAACGCGAGGGAGAAGGTGCCGTCGGCGGCCACCTTGTCCGTGACTTCCAGGTCGCCCCAGCGCCCGACGACCTCCGCGCCGGTGGGATCTCCGTCGCCCAGGAGCTCGACCCTGCCGGCGACGACCGCCTCCGGTTGCGGATCGGTGGGCTCGCCGGGATCGACCGGATCGTCGGTGGCGTCCGAGCAGGCGGAGAGCGTCGCCAGGACGAGCGCGGTGAGCGGGAAGGACGGACGGCGAAGGACGGAAACGGTGGGGCCGGGACGAACCATGACGACCTCCGAACGCGGAACGGGTGAGACTCGCGCTGGAGGGAGAATCGGGCGCCGGGGTCCGCGACGCTCGCCCCGCCCGTCTCCCATGTCCTGGGATACGAATCCGGAGACGACCGGCTTACCAGGGTCCCGGTTTCTCTCTCGACGCCCGCCGCTTCCGCCTCAGTCGCCGTAGTGCTGCTGCTCGAACTCCTCCG
>CAZMPV010000012.1:0-18543 GCA_964567985.1 uncultured Gemmatimonadaceae bacterium | reverse complement strand
CCGGCCTGGAGGTCCGAGAGCACGACCCGGCCGTCGAGCACCCCGCGCCGGACGCCGGCGACCTGGTCGCCGCTCAGGCCGGCCCGGCGACCCGCCACCAGGAGCGGGCCCGTCCGGGCCGGACCCGTCCGCTCCCAGGAGGCTCCGTCGGGCCACTCCAGGAGGGGGACGCCCTCCGGCCCCGGGTCAGCGACCGGCGGAATCCGGCCCTCCGTTCGCGGCTCCGTCCGCAGCTCCCTCCGGCTCCGACACGGCGCCCTCGAAGTCCCCCGCCCGGACGATCGTCATCTCCTCGAGGCTGAGGTGCCGCCGGACCGCCCCGTTGACCTCCTCCAGGGTCAGGGCCCGGATCTTCTCCTCGAACTCCGCGTCCCACGCCATCGTGCGGTCGAAGTAGAGGTTCGAGGCCAGGGTGGCGGCCAGGTTCGAGTCCTCGCTCCGGGAGAGGTGACGCGACTCGAGGTAGCCCTCCCGGGCGGCTTCGAATTCCTCGGGGCGGAAGCCCTCCTCGACGACCTTCCGGATCTCTTCCCGGAAGGCTGCTTCGAGGCGGTCGGCGTTCTCCGGGGCGTAGATCGCGTAGGCGAAGAAGGAGCCGTCCCGGTCCACCGGATGGGCCGAGACGCGGGCGGCGACCCCGTAGCTGATCCCTTCCTCCTGGCGGATCCGGCGGGCGAGGCGGGAGTTGAGGAATCCGCCGCCGATCATGTAGCCGGCCAGGGCCAGGGCGGGGTAGTCCGGATCCCCGTCCCGGAGCGCCAGGTTCTGCCGGGCGAAGAAGAAGGCGTTCGCCTTGTCCGGCGTCTCGATGACCACGTGGTCGGGCTCGACGTCCTTCGCGTCGGAGGCGATCCGGTCGTAGGGGTGGGGGCTCGCCCAATCCGCGAAGGTCTCCTCGACGACGCTCCGGACCTCGTCGGCCTCGAAGCCGCCGATCAGGACCAGGTTGCCGCTCTGGGGCCCGTAGAACTCCCGGTGGAAGGCCCGGGCGTCGTCGAGGCTCACGGCGGTCACGGCATCGATGGCCTCGTCCAGGGTCGGCGTGTACGACGGATGGCCTTCCGGGAAGGGGTCCGTGTGCCGGCTCAGGGCGATCTGTGCCCGGGCCGAGGGCTCGGAGCGCTGGGACTCCAGGGAGGCCAGGCGCTGCTGCTTGAGAACCTCGAACTCGTCAGCGTCGAAGCCGGGCTCCCGCACGACCTCGGCCAGGAGCCGGAGGAGCGCCGGGAGGTTCTCGCCGGTGGTCTGGAAGCGCCCGGACAGGCTCGTGGCGTCGCCGGCGATCGAGAGCCGGGCCTTGAGGCGGTCCAGCTCGTCGTTCAGCTCCTGGCGGCTGAGCCGCTCGGTCCCCCGCATGAGCATCGACGCCGCCATCTCCCCGGCGGTCGCCCGGCCCCAGAGCGCCTCCTCGTTCCCGAAGTGGAGCCGGAGATGTCCGTGGACGGTGCCGCCCCGGGTGGCCTTGGGCAGCAGGGCCACCTCGAGCCCGTTCGCCAGCGTGAGGGTGGTGGTCCGGGCGTCCACGTTGGCGGGGCTCGGATCGAACGCCTCGCCGGCGGCGACCACGTCCCGTCCCTCGTAGCCCTCGACCAGGGCCTCCACGTCGGGCTCGGCGGGGATCTCGGCCCGCACCGGGTCCCGGGTCGGGATGAAGCGGCCCACCGTCCGGTTCGAAGGCACGAGGTACGTCCGGGCCACCCGGTTCACGTCCTCGACGGTCACGGCCTCGAGGCGGTCCCGGTGGAGGAAGAAGAGGCGCCAGTCGCCCATGGCGGCCCACTCGCTCAGGGTGAGGGCGGTGCGCTGGGAGTCGTTGAAGACGAGCTCGACGTCCTTGAGCAGCGCGGTGCGGGCCCGCTCGACCTCCTCCTCGGTGACGGGCTCGGCGTCACCCACGGCCCTCAGCGTCTCGTCCATGGCGCGCCACGCTTCGTCCAGGTCCTGCTCGGGTCGGAGGGTGGCGTAGGCGAAGAGCGGTCCGGCCTCCTTGAGCTGGAAGCTCAGCGCCGAAGCCCGGGCGGCCAGCTTCGGCTCGACGAGGGCCTTGTAGAGCCGTCCCGACGGGCTGTCGCCCAGGACCTGGGTCAGGACGTCCACGGCCGCGAAGTCCTCGTGGGAGCCCGGCGGGATGTGGTACGCCGCCGAGAGGATCTGCTCGTCGCCGACCCGCCGGACGGTGACCGACCGTTCCCCGTCCTGGACGGGCTCGGTCGTGTAGGTCGGCCAGATCTTCATCTCTCCGGTGCGGTCGGGCCGGGGGATCGCGCCGAACTCCCGCTGGACGAGCTCGAGGGCCCGGGCCTCGTCGAACTGCCCGGCCACCACCAGCATGGCGTTGTCCGGCTGGTAGTACTTCCGGTAGAAGGTCTGCAGCCGCCCGATCGGCACGTTCTCGACGTCCGAGCGGGCGCCGATCGTGGACTTCCCGTAGTTGTGCCAGAGGTACGCCGTGGAGAGGGTCCGCTCCAGGAGGACCCGGAACGGCGAGTTCTCGCCGGACTCCATCTCGTTCCTGACGACCGTCATCTCCGAGGCCAGGTCTTCGGCTGCCACGAAGGAGTTCACCATCCGGTCCGCCTCGAGGTCCAGGGCCCAGGCCAGGTTCTCGTCGCTGGCCGGGAAGGTCTCGAAGTAGTTCGTCCGGTCGTACCAGGTGGTGCCGTTCGGTCGGGCGCCTCGCTCGGTGAGCTCCTGGGAGGGGTCGGGGTGGTCCGGCGTGCCCTTGAAGAGGAGGTGCTCCAGGAGGTGGGCCATCCCCGTCTCGCCGTACGCCTCGTGGCGGGAGCCGACGAAGTAGGTGACGTTGACCGTGATCTGGGGCTTCGAGGCGTCGGGGAAGAGGAGGACCCGGAGACCGTTGTCGAGCCGGTATTCGGTGATCCCCTCCACCGACACCGTCGGCGCGAGCTCCTGGGCCGGAGCCGGAGCGGGAGGGGCGAAGGGAACGGCCGTCAGGGCGAGGAACGCGGAAAGCAGGAGGGTCCGGAGGCTCGGCCGGAGGGCCGGGCCGGTGGGGGTGTGCAACGGGAACATGGGCAGCTCCTGGACTCTGACGCAGCGGTGGGATACGCCTTCAACCTGCTAAGATACCTACGTAGCCGTTCGTGGGAAGATTCCCGCCCGCCAGAACGCACCCGGGCCGGGCGGGGTAGGAGAGCCTCCGGCACCGGCCGCCTGCACACCTCGGAAGAAGGCCGGAGGAGGGCATTCCAGGGAGGAGCCATGAGCCCGACCGACGACGACCGCATGACGGTCTCGGTTCTGATCGAGATCCCCAAGGGGAGCCGGAACAAGTACGAGTACGACCCCGAGCGGGACCGCATGCGCCTGGACCGCCAGCTTTACTCTCCGGTCCACTACCCCACCGACTACGGCTTCGTCGAGGAGACGCTGGCCCGGGACGGCGATCCCCTGGACGCGCTGGTCCTGGTCTGGGAGCCGACCTTTCCGGGCTGCCTGGTGGAGGTCGCCCCGGTGGGGCTCTTTCGGATGCGTGACGAGAAGGGCGAAGACGAGAAGGTCCTCTGCGTGCCCGTCCATGATCCCCACTGGAGCGACGTGACGGCGCTGGATCAGGTCCCGGCCCACCTCCTGGACGAGGTCGAGCACTTCTTCGAGATGTACAAGAAGCTGGAGGAGAAGCCGGTGCGCACCATGGGATGGGATGGTCGGGAGGCGGCCGTGGAGATCGTCCGGGAGTGCCGGGCGCGCCGACGGGAGAAGGAAGCGTGAGAGTCGTCTCCCTCATCCCTTCGGCGACGGAGATCGTCTGCGCCCTGGGCGAGGGCGACCGGCTCGTGGGCCGGAGCCACGAGTGCGATCATCCTCCCGAGGTTCGGGAGCTTCCTCACTGCACCGAGCCCAAGTTCGAGGCCGACGGCACCAGCTACGGCATCGATCAGCGGGTGAAGGGGCTCCTCCAGGAGGGGCTCTCGGTCTATCGCGTGGACGCGGACCGCCTGGAGCGGCTTCGTCCCGACGTGATCCTCACCCAGGACCAGTGCGAGGTCTGCGCGGTGAGCGTGGACGCGGTGGTGGACGCGGTCCGGGAGCGCCTCGGGCCCGAGACCCGGGTCGTCTCGCTGAGCCCCCGGACCCTGGAGGACGTCTTCGACGACGTGGGGCGGGTGGCCGACGCCCTCGGGGTCGGGGATCGGGGCATGACTCTCGCCGGCGATCTCCGCCGCAGGATGGCCCGCGTGAGCGCGGAGGCCCACGGGGTCGCGGGGGCCGGACAGGAGCGGGAGCCCCTCGACGTGGCCCTGATCGAGTGGCTCGATCCTCTCATGGCCGCCGGCAACTGGATGCCGACCCTGGTCCGGATGGCGGGTGGACGCCCCGTCTTCGGAGACGCGGGGGAGCACTCTCCCTGGCTCGAGTGGGAGGCCCTCCGGAGGGCCGACCCGGACGTCCTGGTGGTCGTGCCGTGCGGCTTCGGGCTGGATCGGACCCGGGACGAGCTCGAGGCCCTGACCGGGCGGCCCGGCTGGGACGAGCTCTCGGCCGTCCGCTCGGGCCGGGTCTACCTGGCCGACGGCCACAGCTACTTCAATCGCCCGGGCCCGCGGCTCGTCGAATCCCTGGAGATCCTCGTGGAGATCCTGCATCCCGGGGGTCCGGAGGCCGGACACCGCGGGACGGGATGGGCGCCAGTGGAGGAGACCGGGGTCCCCCTGGAAGCCGCATGACGCCTGAACTGTCGGGAGGTCGGCCGTCCGCGTCGGGAACCCGATCGGCGCAGGAGCGATTGGAGGGGTGCAGCGGGGAGGCCCGCGGCGTGGCGTACCCTCCATTCAGCTCCAGGACGCGGATGACGATGAAGACGACGAAGACGACGAAGACGATGCCCGGCGGGGCCGGAGCGGGCCCCGGCGCATTGCGGGCGCTGGCGCTCACCATCCCCCTGCTCCTGGCGATGGCTGCGTGCGACGACGACAGCTCCCAGGGGAATATCGGCCCGGAGCCACCGGACGAGAACCCGGTCGAGACGTGCAACCTGGACGAGTCCTTCCTCGCCGACGGGGGTGTGGGCCGGGACGGGATCCCGTCCATCCAGGATCCGACGTTCGTCCCCTCGAACGACCCGAACGCGCAGTATGTCCGGGACACCGACCGGGTCGTCGGGGTGATGGTCGACGGTCAGGCGTACGCCATCCCCCACAACATCCTCTGGCACCACGAGATCGTGAACATGGACGTCGGGGGCGAGCAGCTCGCCATCACCCTGTGTCCCCTGACGGGCACCAGCCTCGGCTTCGACCGGCGCTCCATTGGGGGCGCCACCCTCGGGGTCTCCGGCCTCCTCTTCAAGTCGAACCTGATCATGTTCAACCGGGGCGAGCCCGAAGGCCTCTTCCCCCAGATGCTCGCCGAGGCCCGCTGCGGCGAGGCGAAGGGCACCGAGCTCGCCCGCTGGCCGGTGGTGGAAATGACCTGGGCCGGCTGGCAGCTCATCCATCCCGACACGAGGGTGGTATCGGAGGACACGGGGGAGGATCGAAACTACCAGCAGTACCCCTACGGCAACTACGAGTCGCTGGAGAACTCCACCTTTCTCGGCTTTCCCATGCCGCCCCTGGACCGCCGTCGGGCGGTGAAGGAGCGGGTCGTCGGCGTGCCGCCCACCGACAGCGATCCGGGCATCGCCTTCCCCTTCCTCGCGCTGGAGGAGCTCGAGGGTGACGTCCAGGTGATCGAGTTCACCTACGACGGTGAGCCCGCCATCCTGCTCTGGGCCGACCGGATGAGGGGCGGAATGGCCTTCCGGCCCCGGACCGAGAGCGGACAGGCCGTGACGATGGAGACTTCCGGACAGATCTTCGTGGACCGGGAGACCGGCACGAAGTTCACGGTGGACGGCCAGGGGGCCGCCGGGGAGCTCGGGGGAGCTGCCCTGGACCCGCTGGAGAGCGCTTACGTGGCCTTCTGGGGCGCGTGGGCGGCCTTCCACTCCGGGACACGCCTCTGGGACGGAGCGTGAGCCGGTGACCCGGAGACGGGCCGCCGGGACGGCGCTGGCGTCTGCGGTCCTGGCCCTCGCGCTCTCCCCGCCGGGACTCGACGGGCAGTGGATCGAGCCTCCGGGCGAGGGCTGGGCCCAGCTCAGCCTCTATCACCAGGACACCGACGAGCAGTTCGGCCGGCAGGGCGAGCGGCGCCCGATCCCCGTGGAGGGTCGCTCGATCGCGACGGTCCTCTTCTTCACGGCGGCCGGAGGCGTCGTGCCCGGGGTGGACGCCTGGGTCCAGTTCCCGCTCCAGCGCCTGGAGTTCAACGACGCCGCGGACTCCCGGACCCGCACCGGCATCGGTGACAGCCGGGTCTTCCTGCGGGTCGCCCCGCTGAGCTACCTGGGCGTCGACTTCCCCCTGGCCGTCCGGGGCGGGGTGAAGTTCCCGGTCGGGGACTTCAACGTGGACGCCGAGGTGATCTCCCTCTCGGACGGCCAGACCGACTGGGAGCTCATGCTCGAGCTGGGTCACTCCTTCCATCCGGCACCGGTCTACGTCTCGGGCTGGGTGGGATACCGGTGGCGGGACGTGAACGTCGAGCTCGGTCGGGACTTCGGCGATCAGCTCTTCTTCCTGGCCCAGGTCGGCGGAGAGGCCGGCCCGTTGGGCTACAGGCTGATCGTCGAGGGCTGGGACGGAGACACTCCCGTCATCGAAGGGATCCCGCTGTCCGCCGAAGCGAGAGAGATGCTCCAGGTGACGCCCATGCTCTCCTACGGCGTGGGTCCCGGAAGCGTCGAGGCCGGCTTCCGCTATCCCGTCGCCGGGAAGAACCTCCTCTCCGGCGGGACCCTGGTCCTCGGCTACTTCACCCGCTGGTCGCTCTTCTGAGGGGCCCGCCCCGGGCCTGAGGGAGCAGGGGCCCCCGTCGGGGAGCTCCGTCGGACGCCCCGGCCCCTTGATATGCAGGTGCCGAGGGCGCGAACTTTCCTGCTCACATGCCGAACGTCACCCTGCACCTGCTCCTGGCGAACAGGGTCCTGGACGCCTGGGACGGCGCGCCCGCGGATCCCCCGTTCGACCTGGAGCGCGCCGAGTCCCGCAACGCCTTCCGCCAGGGCGCCTTCGGGCCCGACATCGGCTACTTTCCGGGCGCGGATCCCTTCCTGTCGGACCTGGCCCACTACGTCCGCTCCGGCGACCTGACCCGGGCCCTGGTCCGGAAGGCCGAGTCCGAGCGGGAGCGGGCCTACGCCTGGGGCTGGGTCACCCACGTCCTGGGCGACGCCGAGATCCATCCCCTGGTCGGGGAGGCGGTGGCGCACTTCCTCCACGGGGAGCGGGGCGGCTTCGTGGGCGTCTCCGAGGACCGGACGACCCACGTCCGGGTGGAGGTCGGCCTCGACGCCGCAGTCTCCGACGCCCACGAGGGCCTCCGCTCCTGGGTCGGTCGCCCGGTCTTCAATGCCGCCACCGTGGAGTACCTGGCCGCCGCCTACCGGGACACCTACCTGCTCGACGTCGACCCCTCCCTCTTCATGGCGTCCCACGCCACGGCCGTGCGGATGGCGAACCGGGCGCTGGCCACCATCGGGACCCTGGGCTCGGCCCAGGCCGCCGACGACGTGGCGGCGGTCCGGGGCGCCCGTTGGGCGCTGGAGCAGGCGCTGGCGGTCGTCCGGGAGGGGATGGACCAGGAGTCCATGCTCCTCGCCTTCCTGAATCCGGTCCCGCCCGCCCCGTGGCTCGCGGAGGGGGTCCGGAAGGCGGTCGAGCGCTTTCCGGAGCGCTTCTTCGAGGTCTATCCCGACGGGATCGCCCGGCTTCCGAACTTCAACCTGGACACGGGGCGGATCGAGGACGGGGAGAGCGGGACGCCCTGCGGGCGGAGCGCGGCGGCTCGCCTCGAGGCCCTGGGCGGGGCGGCCTTTCCTGCGGCGGAGAACGGGCGGCGGCCCGCGCACTACCCCGGTCGGACGGGCACATCCGGAGCGGCCTGAGCACCACGACTGGCGAAGGAGCGGGCGACCGTCCACATTGGCGCCGTTCACCGGCGCGTCTCTCCGGGGGCCCGGATGCCGAAGGGGCACCGAGGACCCTCACCACCGACCGCTCCCATGGCCTCATCCGACGCTCCCCTCCTCGTCCGTCGCGACGGGACGATCCTCACCCTGACCCTCAACCGTCCCGACCGGCTGAACGCCGTCAGCCTCCCCCTCTACCGCCGCTTCCTCGAGGCGCTGGACGACGCCGAAGGCGACGGCGATCTCCGGGCGGTGGTCGTCACGGGGGCCGGGCGGGCCTTCTGCGTCGGGGCGGACCTGAAGGCCCACGGAGAGGGCCGGGCGTCGGAGGAGGAGCGGGCCGAATACGTGGCGGCCGCCCAGGAGGTGAATCGCCGGCTCCAGACCCTCGGGCTTCCCGTGGTGGCCGCCGTGAACGGCCACGCCATCGGGGCCGGCCTCGAGCTCGCCCTCTCGGCGGACTTCGCCGTGGTGGCCGCGGGGGCGAAGCTCCGGCTCCCGGAAGTGGCCCTCGGAACCTTCGTCGGCGGCGGGCTCACCTACACGCTGGTCGAGAGAGTCGGTGCGCTGAAGGCCCGGGAGCTGGTCCTCCTGGGTCGCTTCTTCCGGGGCTCGGACGCGGCGGAGATGGGGCTGGTCAACGAGGCCGTGCCCGCCGAGGAGGTGGGGGAGCGGGCCGTGAGCCTGGCCCGGGAGCTGGCCGCCAAGGCGCCGGTCTCCCTGCGCTTCGCCAAGGACCTCCTGGGGCGAGCGTCTCGCCTCGACCGGGAAGAAGCGCTCGAGCTCGAGGCCGAGGCTCTCCTGCGCTGCATGGAGACCGAGGACTGGGAGGAGGGCATCCGGGCCTTCCACGAAGACCGGGAGCCCCGCTTCGAGGGGCGGTAGGCGCGTTCCGCCGTATCCCGTTTCGTTCCATGACGCCATGAGCCATCCCCTGGACTGCATCTTCCGGCCGGCCTCGATCGCCGTGGTCGGGGCCTCCTCGGATCCGACCAAGCGGGGGCATCACGCCGTCCGGGCGCTTCAGGCCTCGGGCTTCTCGGGCCGCGTCCACCCGGTGAACCCGAAGGGGGGCGAGATCCTGGGGCTGCCGGTGGCGACCTCGGTGGAGGAGATCCCCGAGGCGCCCGAGCTGGCCCTGATCTGCACTCCGGCCCGAACCGTTCCAGGCGTCCTCGAGGAGTGCGGACGGGCGGGCGTCCGGGGGGCGGTGATCCTGGCGGTGGGCTTCGGCGAGTCCGACGAGGAGGGCAGGCGCCTCGAGGCCCGGGTCCGGGAGGTGGCCCGGGAGAGCGGGGTCCGGGTGGTGGGCCCCAACACCTCGGGGATCCTGAACCTCCACCACGGCCTGAACCTCATCGGGGCCCCGGACGTGCCGGCCGGCGACGTGGCCTTCCTGGTCCAGTCGGGAAACGTGGCCCTCTCCCTCATGCTCGAGATCGCCGACCGGGGCGGCCGGGGCATCTCGATCTGCGCCAGCGTGGGCAACGAGGCCGGCGTGGGCTTTCACGAGTACCTGGAATACCTGGAGCAGGACGAGCACACCCGGGTGGTGGTGGTCTACGCCGAGGGCTTCCAGGACACCCGGGCGTTTCTCACAGCCGCCTCCAGGGCCACGGCCGCCAAGCCCGTGGTGCTGCTGAAGGGCGGCCGCTCGGACGCGGGGCGAGCCGCCGCCCGCTCCCACACCGGAGCGGTCTCGGGTCCCTACGCCCTCTTCAGCGCCGGCCTCCGGCAGGCCGGAGTGGTGGAGGTGACCCGGGGCGACGAGCTCCTCCCGGTGGCCGGGACCCTGGCCGGACAGCCGGCGTCCCCCCCGGGCCGGGGGGTGGTGATCCTCTCGGACGGAGGCGGCCAGGGCACCCTGGCGGCCGACGCTCTCACCGGCTCCGGGATCGAGCTGGCCGAGCTCGGCGCCGGGACCCGGGAGCGGCTCCGGGAGCTCCTGGGCCGGGCGGCCGCCGTGGCGAACCCGGTGGACCTGGCCGGCCGGGCCGACGCCGAGCCCGGCGTCTTCGCCCGGACCCTGGAGATCCTCCTGGACGCCGAGGAGACGGGGGTGGTGCTGGTGGTCGGGCTCTTCGGCGGCTACCACCTCCGCTTCGCCGAGGAGCTCGAGCCCGCCGAGGTGGAGGCGGCCCGGGGGATCGTCGACCTGGCCCGGGTGCGGGGCCGCCCCGTGGTCGTCCACACCATGTACGCGGAGCGGGCGTCGCCGCCCCTGGACGTGCTCCGGGACGGTGGCGTTCCGGTGCTGGGGTCCCTGGACGTGGCGTGCCGGGCCGTCGGTGCCCTGGTCGAGCGGCGGCCCCACGGGGGCGGCGGGTGGGATCCGGCCGGGTGGGAGCCCCTGCAAGAAGGTGGGTCGGACGGGGAGTCCACGGTCACCGCCCTCACCGAGCCCGAAGCCCGGGAGATGGTCGGCCGGGCCGGAATCCCGGTGGCGCCGGGGCGCTTCTGCGCCGGCGAGGAGGAGGTTCGGGACGGGGCCGCCGCCCTGACCTCGCCGCTGGTGGCGAAGGTCGTCTCGCCGGGGATTCCCCACAAGACCGAGGCCGGGGGCGTGATCCTCGGGATCGAGGACGGAAGCGGTGCCGTGGAGGCGTACCGGTCGCTGATGGAGCGGGGTCGGGCGTACCTGGCGGGTGAGGCGGGACCCCACGAGCCCGACGGGGTGCTCCTCTGCGAGATGCTGCCCGAGCCCCCGGTGGAGCTCCTCCTGGGCGTGCGCAGGGACCCGGAGCTCGGGGCCGTCGCCACCGTCGGGCTGGGCGGCGTGGCCGTGGAGGTCCTGGGCGACGTCTCCCACCGGGTGCTTCCCGTGGAGCGGGCCGACGTCCTGGAGATGCTGGACGAGCTCCGGGCCGCGTCCCTCCTCGGGGGCGTCCGGGGTGGGGAGGGGATCGATCGGGAGGCGGTGGCCGGGATGCTCCTCGGCCTGGCCCGCATCCTCCACGACGAGCCCGGGCTCCGGGAGCTGGAGATGAACCCCGTCTTCGCCTATCCGGACCGGGCGGTGGCCGTGGATGTCCGGGCCTTCGTCGACTCCGGGAGGGCGGACGGCGCCTGAGCCGGGTTGCAGCCCGCCCCGGGAGCGCCCCACTTTCCGCTCTCGCACCTTCCGCCCCAGAGTCAGCGAGGACGCAGAGCACCCGGATCCGGGCCGGCCCGGATCCGGGGCGGCGTGTCCCTCCCCGATCCGGAGTGTCCGGCATGAATTCTCGCCCCCGTACCGCACCGCCGCCCGCATCCCGCTCCCGGGGCCGAACCCGACGGCCGGGAGCCCGTTCGTCTCCACGTTCGGGAGGGGGCGCGGGCTCCCTGCTCCGGGGCGGCGTCGCCGTCCTGGCGGCCCTCGCGCTGGCGTGTCAGCCCCAGGCCCCCGAGGGTGGCGAGTCCGGCGAGACCCCGGCGGAGGCGCCGAGCCAGGTGGCCCGCTCCACCGCCGGCATGGTCTCGGCGGCCCAGCCCCTGGCGACCCGGGCCGGCGTCCGGATGCTCGAGCAGGGGGGCAACGCCGCGGACGCCGCGGTGGCCACCGCCTTCGCCCTGGGGGTCGTCGAGCCCAGCATGAGCGGCCTCGGCGGCCGGACCCAGATCCTGGTCCGGACCCCGGACGGCGAGCTCCACGGGATCGACGCCACCACCCAGGCCCCGGAGAGCTACGACCCCGACACCGCCGAGCAGGCGTCCTACGGCTACGCCACGGTCGGCATTCCCGGGACGCCCGCGGGACTGATCAAGCTCCTGGAGGACCACGGCAGCCTTCCGCTCTCCACGGTCATGCAGCCGGCCATCGAGTACGCCTCCGAGGGCTACGAGCTCCTCCCCGGCGAGGCCCGGCGCCAGCAGGGCGCCGCCGACCGGCTGGTCGAGTCCGAGGGCGCCCGGATGTACTTCCTCGAGGAGGACTCCACGGCCCGGGAGGCCGGCGAGCTCTTCGTCCAGGAGGAGCTGGCCCGGACGCTGCGGACGATCGCCGAGGGGGGCGCCGACGCCTTCTACCGGGGCCGGATCGCCGAGGCGATCGCCGCCGACATGGAGGAGAAGGGCGGCCACCTGACCCGGGAGGCCCTGGCGAGCTACGAGGCGAAGGACGTCCGGGTCGTCCGGGGGAGCTACCGGGGATACGAGCTGGCCGGCAACTGGATTCCCTCCTACGGGGCGATCACGATCGAGATCCTCCACATCATGGAGAGCTTCGACCTCTCGGCCATGGACGAGGTCCAGTGGGGAGCGGTGGTCAAGCAGGCGATCGCCGCCGCGTACCAGGACCGGGGAGAGCAGAACAGCTGGGAGGACGCAGAGCGGCTGACCTCGAAGGAGTGGTCCAACCGCCGGGCCGCCGAGATCCGGATCCCCGAGGCGGCGCCGGCGGCGGCCGCGGCGAGCTCGCCGCGGATGCTCGTCCTGGCCGGGAGAGAGCGGACGACGCCACCCGCGTGGTCGGCCCCCGGCCACACGACGCACCTCTCCACCGCCGACTCCACGGGCATGGCGGTGGCCCTGACCCAGTCTCTGGGCCCCGCCATGGGCTCGAAGGTCGTGGCCCCCGGCCTGGGCTTCGTCTACGCGGCGACCCTGGGGGGCTATCTGGGTCGACTGGAGGGCGGCGAGCGGGCCGACTCCCACATCTCGCCGTTCATGGCTCTCCGGGGAGGGGAGCCTGCCTTCGTCCTCGGGGCGGCCGGGGGGAGCCGGATTCCGTCGGCCATCGTCCAGGTCCTGAGCCGGGCGGTGGATCGCGGGCTCGACTTCCCCGCGGCGATGGCGGCGCCCCGGGTGCACCCCGACGGAGACACGCTGGTGGCGGAGGCGACCGACGATCCGGGGTGGTCGGCCGCTCAGCTCGAGGCGCTGGATGCCGCGGGCTTCCCGGTGCGCCCGGTCCGGGACGTGGCCGAGTTCGGTCGGGTTCACGGGATCCGGTATCACCCTTCCACAGGAGAGTGGGAGGGCGTGGCGGACCCGGACTGGGAGGGCAGCGCCGCGGCTCCCGGCGGGGGGTCGGAGTAGGATGACGCCCGGCGCGGCGCCCGTCCGGCGGGGCCCGCTCCGCGAGCGGCGGGGTCCGTCGGACTCCGGGCTCCGGCCGGGCGCCCTGGGAATCGCGGCGGTCCTGGCGCTTTTCCTGGCCGGGTGCCGGGGCCAGGAAGCGGACCCGTCGTCGGACGCGGGCGGCGACGGGTCGCGGGCCGTCGAGGCCGGCACTCTGGTGTCCCGCTCCGGTGCCGGGATGGTGGTCTCCGGTGCCCCGGAGGCGACCCGGGTGGGCGTCCAGGTGCTGGAGCGGGGCGGCAACGCGATCGACGCGGCGGTGGCGGCGGCCTTCGCCCTGGCCGTCGTCGAGCCGACCCAGTCCGGGCTCGGCGGCCGGACCCAGGCCCTCGTCCTCGAGCCCGGAGGCGAGCTCTACGGGATGGACGCCACCACCGAGGTCCCCGGAGGCTACGACTTCGAGACGGCGCCCCGGGGCGAGCACGGCTACCCGGTGATCGGGATTCCCGGCACCGTGGCCGGCCTCCTCCACCTCCTGGAGCGTGCGGGAACGATGGAGCGGGCGGAGGTCATGGCGCCGGCGGTCCGCCTCGCCGAGGAAGGCTTCGTCCTGACCGAGGGCGAGGCCCGGCGGCTCCGGACGATCGCCGAGGAGCCGGAGACCGGCAACGAGGCGGCCCGACGCTACTTCCGGAAGGCGTCCGGGGAGGGCTACCGGGCCGGCGACCGCCTGGTCCAGTCGGATCTGGCCCGGACCCTCCGAGCGATCTCCGGGGACGGCGCCGAGGCCTTCTACCGGGGCTCGATCGCCGAGCGGATCGCCGCCGACGTGGAGGCGGGTGGGGGCTTCGTCGGTCCGGACGACCTGGCCGGCTACCGTCCCCGGGCCTCGATCGTCACCCGGGGCCGGTACCGGGACCTCGAGCTCGCGGGAACCTACCTGCCGGCCTCGGGCGCCACCGCCATCGAGGCCCTGCAGATCATGGACCGCTTCGAGCTCGCCGACGCCGACCCGGTCACCTGGACCGCGGTGGTGGGCCAGGCCCTTCTCTTTTCCTTCCGGGACCGGGACGTGGCCGAGGGGCCGCCCGAAGACGGGGCGCCCGAGCGCTCCGCCGAGGAGTGGGCCCGGCTCCTGACCTCCGCCGAGCGGGCGGACCGCCGGGCCGGAGAGGTCCGTCTTCCCGGGAGCGGGACGGAAGCGACCGCGGCGCCTCTCCCCTCCGGGGTGGCCGCGGCGTTCGCCGCCACGGACGCCCGGGTTCCCGAGCCCGCACACACGACCCATCTGTCGGTGGTGGACACCGGCGGAGCCGCCGTGGCCGTGACGCAGTCCCTGGGCCCGACCATGGGCTCCCGGGTCGCCACCGACGGGCTCGGCTTCCTCTACGCGGCGACCCTGGGCGGCTACCTGGGCGACGTGGAGCCCGGGGAGCGGGCCTGGTCTTCCCAGGCCCCGATGCTGATCTTCCGGGACGGGGAGCTGGCGTACGTCATGGGCGGGGCGGGCGCCCGCAGGATCCTCTCGGCCCTGGTCCAGACGCTGAGCCGGATCGCGGACGGGGGGCGGGACCTCGAGGCCGCCCTGGCCGCCCCGCGCTTCCACCCGACCGACGGGACCTTCGTCCTGGAGGACGGGCGCGACGACGCCTGGCCGCCGGCGGTGGACGAGGCCCTCACCGGGCTCGGCTACAGGCCGGAGCACCGGGAGACGTCCACCTACTTCGCCCGGTTGAACGTGGTCCGGGTCGCCGGAGACGGCGGACGGTACCTGGGCGTCGCGGACCCCCGCTGGCCCTGGGGCGCCGCCGCCGGACCGCCGTGATCTCCGGCCGGAACGCGAGCCCGGAACGCTCCGACGCCCGCTCTCGAACGCCGACGCAGCTCCGAATCCCAATCCGACTCCAGCGAGTCAGAGCGATGACATCACGACCCAGACGAGCCGACCCGAGCTCCTTCCGCGCACTCCTGACAGGGCTGCTCGCCCTCGTCGGGATCCTGGCCCTGGCCCCCGCCGCCTCCGCCCAGGAGCGCTACGACGTCCTGATCCGGAACGGCCGGGTCCTGGACGGGGAGGGCAACCCCTGGTTCCGGGCCGACGTGGCCCTCGACGGCCGGGAGATCGCCGCCGTGGGAGACCTGGCGGACGCCGACGCCGCACGGGTGATCGACGCCGAGGGGCTCTACGTGGCGCCCGGCTTCATCGACTCCCACTCCCACGCCGGCCCGGGGCTGGCGTCCGGGGGACTTAGCCACGGCGAGCCGCTCCTGGCCCAGGGGGTCACGACCGTCCTGATCAATCCCGACGGCGGCGGCGCCGTGGACCTGGCCGAGCAGCGCCGGGCGCTCCTCGAGCACGGCCTCGGAGTCAACGCCGCCCAGCTCGTTCCCCACGGCTCGATCCGCCGGGAGGTCCTGGGCATGGAGGACCGGGCCCCGACCGACGCCGAGCTCGAGCGGATGCGGGAGCTGACCCGGGCGGGGATGGAGGAGGGGGCCTTCGGGCTCTCCAGCGGCCCCTTCTACGCGCCGGGGAGCTACTCGGACACCGACGAGCTGGTGGCGCTGGCCGAGGTGGCCGCCGAGCACGGCGGGGCGTACACGAGTCACGTCCGGGACGAGTCGAACTACACGATCGGGGTCGTGGCCGCTCTGGACGAGGTCATCGAGATCGCAGAGCGGGCGGGGCTGCCGGGGGTCCACACCCACATCAAGGCCCTGGGCCCGCCGGTCTGGGGCTACTCCACGGCCCTCGTGCGCCGGATCGAGGGGGCCCGGGAGCGGGGGGTGGAGATCTACGCGGACCAGTACCCCTATCCGGCGTCGGCCACCGGCCTCGGGGCGGCGCTCCTGCCGCGCTGGGCACAGGCCGGGGGGCGGGACTCTCTGTTGGCCCGCTTCGAGCGCCCCGAGACGATGGAGCGGATCCGGGAGGAGATGGTGCGGAACCTGGCCCGGCGGGGCGGGGCGGACCGGATCCAGTTCCGGCGCTTCGAGGAGGATCCCTCCATCGAGGGAATGACGCTGGAGGAGGTCGCCGACGCCCGGGGGATGAACCCCATCGACGCGTCGATCGCCCTCTTCAGGCAGGGGAGCCCGAGCATCGTCTCCTTCAACATGCACGAGGACGACGTCCGGACCCTCATGGACCAGCCCTGGACCATGACGTCGTCGGACGGAGGGCTCGTTCCCTTCAACGAGGGAGTGCCCCACCCCCGGAACTACGGGGCCTTTCCCCGGAAGATCCGGACGTACGTGCTCGAGGAGGGTGTGGTGGGGCTGGAGGAGGCGATCCGGAGCATGACGTCGCTCCCGGCCAACGTCTTCCGGATCGAGGACCGGGGCCGGATCGCGCCCGGGGCGGTGGCCGACGTGGTGGTCTTCGACCTGGACCGGATCCGGGACCGGGCCACCTTCACCGAGCCCCACCAGCTCTCCGAGGGAATGGTCCACGTCTTCGTGAACGGGACCCAGGCCGTCCGGGACGGCGACTTCACCGGCGAGCGGGCCGGGGAGGTCCTGCGGAGGCGGTGAGGCCGGCGTGCTGATCCAGCGGCGCGGGGGAGGCCTGCGGCTCATTCCCCAGCACGAGCACGGCCTCCTCTCGGGAGAGCTGGCCGCCGCCTGGCGCGGGGCCGACGGCGAGGCGCTCTCCGAGGAGCTGGTCCTGGCCAGCGCCCTCCACGACCTGGGCTGGCGGGAGCTGGACGCGGTGCCCAGGCTGAACCCCGGGACGGGCGAGCCCTACGACTTTCTCGACTTCCCCCCGGAGGAGAAGTACGAGGCCGCCTCCGACGCCATCGAGCGGATCTCGGAGCTGCACCCCTACGCCGGGGTCCTGGTCAGCCTCCACTACGCGAGCTTCGACTCTCCGGGGAGGCCGGCCGAGTTCGAGGAGGTGGAGGAGGAGCGCCGGCTCGAGCTCCTGGCGGAGCTGGAGGACGACGCCCCGGGTCCGGCCCGGATCCGTCGGGACCTGGCCCGCCTCCGGCTCTTCGACAACCTCTCCCTCTTCCTCTGCCTGACGCCCCCCGGGGCCGATCCCGCGTCGCGACCCGGCTGGCTCACCGGGGAGCTCCTGGCGGTGCCGGACGGTGGCCCCCGGCTGGAGCCGACGTGGCGGGACGGCGACACGGCCACCCTCTCGCCGTGGCCCTTCGACGGAGGGGAGCTGGAGATCGCCGTGGGCCACCGGGATCTGGAAGGGACCAGCTGGACGTCCCAGGAGGCGCTGTCCGAGGCCTGGGAGGGGGCGTCGGCGGAGGTGTGGATGCTGCGGTTGGAGCCGGCCGGCTGACGGTCAGTCCCCGGCTTCTTCGTCCTTCTCCTCGCCCCAGAAGAACTTCGGAGCCTCCGGGTCCGGCTCGTCCTTCCACCGAAAGCCCGACGCGTGGCCCGGCCGGGCCTCCTTCTCGTCTTTCGTCGAGCGCCACGTGAAGATGGGCGCCTCTGAGGGATCCGGCCGTGCCCACCGGAAGCCGGACTCGTGGGCCGGCGGCCGCTGGGACGGGTCCCTCGGGGGTCGGCTCCGGCGGAGGCCGCTCCATCCGCACCCCGAGCACCAGCGCGCGTGGATCCTGGGTTGCAGGAGCCGGATCCAGAATCCCGAGCGGAGCGAGATCGTCGGCACCCCGCACTCGGGGCAGAAGCGCCCGGCGGGAAGCTGACGGAGGAGGAACGCGACGGCGAGGACCACGACGAAGGTCCCACCGCCGGCCAGGAGGGCCAGGAGGCTCATATTCTCTAGAGTACGGTCGCCGCCACCCGGCGTCCAGCGTTCTCCGACCGGGATACGGGACGCGGGGAACGACCGTCCCCGGGGCCGGCCTTTTGCCCGGTCTCGACCCTCGTCCTTATGATAGGCTCCCCGTGACAGGGTCCCCGCCGAGCCGGCGGGGGGCCCGGGCCGCCCCGACGGTCCGGCGCAGGTGCGGCACCCCGAGACAATCGACCCCAGAGGAGAGGACCCGTGGGAGCGATCCAGGACTTCATGGACCGCAACTTCCGGCACTTCAACGCCCGGGAGACAGTGGCCGCGGCCCGGGCCTACCGGGCACACCTGGAGGCCGGAGGCAAGATGCTCGTGAGCCTGGCCGGCGCCATGTCCACCGCCGAGCTCGGCATCACCCTGGCCCGGATGATCCGGGAAGGATTCGTGCACGCCATCTCGTGCACCGGAGCCAACCTCGAGGAGGACGTCTTCAACCTCCTGGCCCACGACGACTACGAGATCGTCGAGGACTGGCGCGCCCTGTCGGCCCAGGACGAGGTTGACCTCTACGAGCAGGGCCTCAACCGGGTCACCGACACCTGCATCCCGGAAGACGTGATGCGGCACGTGGAGAGGCGCCTGATCACGCTGTGGGAGAAGGCGTCCGAGTCGGGGATGAGGAAGATGCCCGCCGAGTACGTCTTCGAGGTCCTGAGGGATCCGACCCTGGAGGAGCACTTCCAGGCCGACCCGAAGGACTCGTGGGTGATGGCGGCGATGGAGGCGGAGATCCCCGTCTGGGTCCCGGGCTGGGAGGACTCCACGACGGGCAACATCTTCGCGGCGAACGTCATGCTCG
>CAZMPV010000011.1:0-18746 GCA_964567985.1 uncultured Gemmatimonadaceae bacterium | reverse complement strand
TCTAAAGATAGGGAGAAAAGAGGCGGGCGGCCGCATCCCGGAGCTTCACCGGCACGGGCCGGGCGTGAATGTCGTCGAGCGTGACCCGGTGGGCACGCTCCCTCCGGTCGACGAAGAGGTCCTCCATCCGGCTTCCCAGTTCCGGGTCGTAGCACTCGACGTTGAACTCGAAGTTGAGCTGGAGGCTCCGGGGGTCCCAGTTCGCCGAGCCGAGGAGAACCCACGTTCCGTCCACCACCATCAGCTTGGAGTGGTCGAAGGGAGGCGGAGACTCGAAAACCCGCACGCCCGTCTCCAGGACCTGGTCGAGCTGTGCCGTGGACGCCCACTGGACCAGGGCCAGGTTGCTCGTCTCCGGAATCAGGACCTCGACCTCCACGCCCCGCTGGGCCGCGACGCCCAGCGTCCGGATCAGAACTCGATCCGGGAGGAAGTAGGGGGTGATGATCCGGACCGACCTCCCCGCGGCGTGGACGGCGCCGACGAGCATCGTCTCCAGCTTCTCGTAGTCGATGTCCGGCCCGTCGCTGATGCCCCGGGCGATCGTGGAGCCGACGGGCTCCAGCTCGGGGAACCAGGGGGGCCCCTCCAGGCGCTCGCCGGTGGTGAACGTCCAGTCCTCGGCGAACACCTCCTGGACCTCGCTCACCACCGGGCCCTCGAGCCGGAAGTGAAGGTCCCGGGCGAAGTGATCGGGGTCCTCTCCGCTCCAGAACTCGGCCCGGATGTTCATGCCCCCGGTGAAGGCGACGGAGCCGTCGATCACCAGGATCTTCCGGTGGTTCCGCAGGTTGAAGTAGGGCATCCGCCAGTGGAGGACCGTCGGCATGAAGCGGGCGACCCTCACGCCCGCCCGCTTCAGCGCCCGGGTGATCGACGGCACCGAATACTGTGCACCAACGTCGTCGATGAGCACCCGTACCTCCACTCCTCGCTCGACGGCCCGTCGAAGGGCCTCGACGAAGCGACGCCCGACGGCGTCGGCATCGAAGATGTAGGTGAGCAGGGTGACCGACGTCCGAGCCTCGTCGATGGCGTCCAGCATGGCCGGGTAGGCTTCGTCCCCGTCCACCAGGGGGGTGATCGCATTTCCGGCCAGGACGGGGCGGCCGGTGACCGTGTCACCCAGGGGGACCAGCTCCGCGACGCTTCGGGCGGCCGGACCCAGCTCCGCTACCACCTGCTCCTGGTCGAGGGGGCTTCCGGCCAGCCATGCTTCGTACCCGGCGGGCTCGGGGCGCAGGGCCCGGGCCTTCCGCTGGATGCGGTTGATGCCGAGGACCGCGTAGAGAAGCGCTCCGAACAGCGGCACGAACCAGATCAGCCCCATCCATCCCACCGCGGCCCGGACGTCGCGCTTGCGAAGAAGCACGTGGATGGCCGCGGCCGCCTGGACGACCGGGATGGCGAGAGCCAGGAGGAACGGCCAGAGGTCGAGAATCGAGCTCATCCCTCCTCCCTCACAGGGACCGCCGCACGGCGCCCCGGGCGGGCTCGATCCGCCCGCCGTATCGGTGGGCCCACACCTGGGTGAATTCGGCGCCGAAGAAGTAGACCTGGGCGGAATAATAGACCCACATCAGCACGCCCAGGAGCGAACCGGCCGCCCCGTACGCCGTTCCGATCTCGGCCATCCGGAAGAAGATGCCGAGGACCGTATTGCCCACGAGGAACAGGATCGCGGAGACGGCCGCCCCGACCCAGACGTCCCTCCACGAGATCCGGACGTCGGGAAGGACCCGAAAGAAGGTCGCGAAGAGGAGCGTCACCACCGTGAAGGTGAGCGCGAAGTTGACTCCCAGGAGCACGGTCGCCGTGCCGGGGAGAATTCGCTCGGCGTACGGCGTCAGGAACGCGACCACGGTGGAGACGGCCACGGCGAGGACGAAGAGCAGGCCGAGGACGAGCACGACGAGGAAGCCGAGCAGCCGGGCCCGGAGTATCGAGGCGAGCCCGCCACCCTCCCACGATACTTCCCAGATGTGGTTCATGGCCTTCTGAAGCTGGGCGAAGACCCCCGTACCGAGGACGATGAGGAGGAGTCCGCTTCCCACGCCGACCACGCCGGTCGACGCCGGGGCGTTCTCGACGACGGCCCGAACCGCGCCGACGCCCTGGCTCCCGAAGATGCGGCCCGTCCAGCGGAGCAGCTCCTCCCGGGCGGTGATGTCGCCGTAGACCTGGCCCACCGCCAGCAGGAGGATGAGCACCAGGGGGGGAAGCGAGAGGATCGCGTAGTAGGCCAGCGCCGCACCCCAGTGGATGGCGCCGTGCTCCCTCCACGCCGAGAACGTCTCTCGCAGGACGTCACGGACTTCACGGATCCCCGAAGTCAGCATCCCGGGACCGGGATCGGGTCGGCTCCGGCCGCGGCTCGGGAGCTCCTTCCCTCGGCGACGGGGGCCCGTGTCTTCATCGGAGCTCCACCTCCCGGATCAGAAGGCCGGTCGTGGAGACCCGGACCTCGAAGCGGGCGGGGCGCTCCACCTCGATATATGTGGCGGAGCCGTACTCCGCGTCGACGAGGTGGGTCAGGAGCGAGTACCTCCGGGCCAGGCCGAAGAGGTCGACGGGCTTGTCGGCCTTCAGGGAGTGGACGGTTCGGGGGCTCTGCCGCTCGTTGTCGATGTCGACGTACCGGCCGGTGAGCCGATCCAGCTCGTACTGGGTGTGGAGGCCGAGGACGTTCGCCAGGGGATGCCACTTGAGGATGTGGGCGTCGAACTGGATCTGGTCGCCGACGACGTGGAGGGTCGTGTCCCGCCCGTCCGGAAATTCCACGAACGCCTGGAACCTCCGGGGGCCGGTCGGCACGGTGGTCACCGTGGCGGCGAGCTCCTCGGCCGTCAGCGCCCGGTATCCCTGGGTCGAGACCCCCAGCGTCGCCGTGAGCGCTCCGAGAGACAGGAAGAGCGCGCCGGTGCCGGCGGTCCCCAGGGTGCCGATCCAGCGGCGTCGGCGAAAGGCGAGAACCGACCCGCCCAGACACAGGACGCTGAGAACGCCGAACCCGATCCCGACGTAGAGGAGGATCTCGCTCATCGGCACCACCGAAGGGGAGGGACGTTCATTCGCTGGGCTTCGCCCGCTTCCGGGCGTCCTTGCTCCCGAGGGCACCCGGTTCCCAATATGGGACAACCTGGCGGAATGTCGCGAAAGAAGCCACCGACTGCAGGTCGAGCGTGGACCCGGGCGGAACGGAGGATTCCTCGTTCATGAGCCCGACCTCGGAGGACGGCGGACCCGGCTACCGGGAGCTCGTGGGCGGGCTCCGGACGCTGCCGCCGCCGAGCCTCTTCGTGGCCGTCGGCCTTATCCTGGTGAGCATCGGCTTCAGCCAGGCGCTCGGCTCTGCGTTCCTCACCGGGGCTCCCATCCCGTATCGACTCTATTCGGCCTGGCGGCCGTCCACGGACGGCTCAGCCTGGGCATGGTACCGGTGTCCGGGTTGGAAGCCGGCCCCCTGGCCCCGCTCTGCAATCGGCTCGGAGCGGCGGTGTTCCGACACGGAGAGCACTTCTACAACTTTTGGGGCCTCCGAGCCTACAAGGAAAAGTTCGAGCCCGTCTGGGAGTCCCTCTACCTGGTGACGCCGGTGGGGCTGGCGTTCCCCCGGATCCTGTCGCACCTGGCGACACTCGTCAGCGGCGGAGTTCGGGGGGGGGTCCGGCGCATTGAGCGCTCCGGTCGGACCCACCTGCGAGCGAGGGTGGAACGCCGGGCTTGTCACGCCCGCCCCCGAACCGCGGGAGCGATGAACCACGTCGAGCACCTCAAGAGGCTTCTCATGAACCCGACCACCGCTCTCTCGCTTGTGGCGCTGTTCGTGCTGGTGTTCCCGGCCCAGAGCGGCGCTGGCGATGCGGTCCGTTCCGCGTATGGGCAGGCAGCGGACACCGCCGTCTCCGGGGACCCCGGGCAGGATCGATCGTTCGGGTCGACGGTTCCGTGCGCAGTGCCCCTCGAATGGCGCATCGCCGACGTGGATCCCCGGTTCGAGGTGGATGACTCCACCGCCGGTTTCGCGGTCGAGGAGGCCGCTTCGCTGTGGGAGCGTGCGGTGGACCGGCAGCTTTTCTCCCACGAGCCGGGCAAGGGGCTTCCGGTCCGCTTCGTTTTCGACGACCGCCAGGCCCTCCTTCAGGTGCGTCGTCAGCTCCAGCGGGACCTCGAGGACGCCGGTCGCCGTCTCGAAGCCCGTCGGACAGAGCTCGGTGGGCTGAGAGACACCTTCCGGGAAGCTCTTGCCGAGCACGAGGAGCGCTCTGTCACGCTTCAGCGACAGCTGGAGGATTACGACGCGGCAGTCCGGCGCTGGAACGCCCGGGGCGGTGCCCCGGACAGCGTGCGAGCCGATCTTCATCGAAGACGCGCCGACCTGCAGGCGGAACGGCGCTCCCTGGAGAAGCAGCAGCAGGAGATGAGGGCTCTACAGGAGTGGTTCCGCGCCCAGACCGAAGCCCTGAATCAGCGGATCCGGGATCAGAATCGACGGGCAGAAGCTCTTCAGCGGGAATTCCCGGTGGTGGCGACCGAGGCGGGGCGGTACGGTGAGTCGGTGCGCAGACGGAACGGGGAGGTGGTATCGGTCGAGCGGGAGGTTCTTGTGTTTCGCTTCAGCGGGATGAATGAGCTGGTCCTCCTCCTGGCCCACGAGCTCGGACACGCGCTCGGCCTCGGCCACTCCGGCGTGAGGGGCTCGGTGATGCACGAAGTCTCGAGTGAGTGGTCCGGTGCCTCCAGCGGCCTCGAGCTTCACCGGAGCGACGTCGAGATGCTTCTGGAACGCTGCCCCGACTTCAGCGGGTGACCCGGCGAGTTTGAGACGAGGTCGCCGCGTTTGCCGACCGAGTCTCACTTCCCGTCATCCCCGTGCCCGGTACGTGACCACGACCATCCAGTCCGGGTATTCCCCGGTCCGCCGCCGCATGGCGGCCAGGACCCGCTGCCGGAACGTGCCCTCGATGAGGGGGCCCTGGCCCGGCCAGATCCGGAATTTGACCCGGACGTAGCTCCACTCCCCGGGTCCGGCCGTCCTCACTCCCATCGCTTCGGGCTCGGTGAGCACGATCTCCGGATGCTGGGCGTGCATCCCCTGGGCGATCTTCTCCAGCTCCTGCCCCACCTCCTCCCCGGCGACGTCCTCCGGTAGCTGGACATCCACGTACACCCGAACATAGCCCTTCCGGTATCGGTTGATCTGGATCACGTTCCGGTTCGGTACGAAGACCTGCTGGTCGACCAGCGTCCGCAGGACCGTGAAGCGCAGCCCGATCGACTCGACCCGGCCGGTCTGTCCACCGATGTCGGCTACGTCACCGACGTCGATGACGTCGGAGAAGATCAGCGTGAGGCCGATGACGATGTCCTGGACCAGGCCCTGGGAACCGAACCCCACGGCCAGGCCGATGACCGTCGCGCTGGCGAAGTAGGCGGTCAGCGAGATCCCGAGCTCTCCCAGGATCAGGCCCAGGGCGGAGAAATAGATCACGAAGGTGACGCTGCTGACCACCAACGTGACGACGCTCGCCAGCTTCGGGCGGCGACGGACGAGGGCTCTTTGGCCGGTGTCGGCGGCGAGGACCCACGTGCCGATCCGGCGAACCAGCACGACGAGAAAGTGCGCGGCGACAGCCAGGACGGCGATCACCGCGATCCGGCTTCCGAGGGTCAGCTCCCGAAGTGCTGCCAGCACCGTGCTCACGACGCGCCCGAGCTCGATCCGGTTCGGACGGCTTCGGGAGGGAAGGGACTCGCCGTCACAGGAATGTGAGCATGGTCACGACCTGCGTACCTGTTTCCACGGTGTATCGGCGTTCGGCCGAGGGGTTCAGCTCGACGTCGTCGGCCCGGGGACCCACCTGGACGCCGAGGGCGACCTCGCCCCGGGCGTGGGCCGCCCGCTGGATCTCCGAGAAGATGATCGCCTGCCCGTCTCCGGGTTCCGCTGAGTACGATTCGATGGGCCGAAAGTCGATCTCCGCTCCTCCGGCGGTGAAGAGCTCGCCGAAGACGGTCCGGAGCTCGGGACGGAGGGCCACGTGGGCCAGCATGTGACTCACGATCAGCGGGCTGATGATGACCTCGCCCCGTGGAGTGTCGACCAGACGGACGTTCTCCGGATCCAGAAGCTCCAGGATCGTCTGGGTCTTCGCTGTCG
Source organism: uncultured Gemmatimonadaceae bacterium (assembly GCA_964567985.1). Lineage (GTDB taxonomy): Bacteria > Gemmatimonadota > Gemmatimonadetes > Longimicrobiales > Gaopeijiaceae > CAZMPV01. Next base: position 12,586 of record CAZMPV010000011.1, on the reverse strand, counting down.
GGAGCCCCATCTCGTGAAGGAGCAGGGAGCCCACGATCGTCCGCGCGTCCGACTCCTCCTCTCCCCGCATCCGGTCGCTGCCCACCAGGAGCACGGCGTCGTGCTCCCCGGGATTCACGGCCTCGAGGTCGATGAGCTCCCCGTAGTCGCCTTCCACCTGTTCGATGGCAAGGTTGTCCCCTCCGATCCCGTGGCGGTCGAGGACCTTCTCCCGACGGGCCGTGGCGACGGTGGAGAGGACCCGGATCCGGAAGCGCTCCCGCTCGTAGGTGCCGAACTCCCGGATCAGAGCCGGGATCTTGTGATTCCACCCCAGGATCAGGATTCTCCGCTCGACGTCGCCCGTTTCCTCCGTGCCCGGCCGGCCCCGGGGCGGGGGAGCCTCGGGCGGTGGCCCGGTCGGCGCCGTCTTCGAGTACTCCGTGGCGAGGTGGACGAAGCGGTCCGTGGCCCGGACGCGAAAGTCGGGTGGGGGATTGAGATGCGGTTCGGCCTCGCCTCCGTCCCGGGGGCGTACGACTCCGAGGAGGATCGAGTCGCCGAAGGAGAAGGACAGCTTCTCGAAGGGGATCCCGTCGAGCTCCGGATGCTCCCGAAGATAGATCTCGGATCCACCCTCGTGAGTGAGGATCTCGTTGTAGACGTGGGAAAGCCCCGGGTGACGAACGTTCTGTGCCATGAGCCGGCTGACGATCGCGTCGCTGGCCACGATCTCGAGCCGGCCCGGATACGCCTTACCGGCGATTCCGATCTTCCGGGCGTCGAAGATCTCGGCCACCACCAGGGGAAGGCGGGACGGATCGGTCCCGAGGTCCGATCGCGGGCCGGCGGCCGCATCGCTCCGGAGAGACAGGAGCGTCTTCACGGTGTGGGAGTCCGTCCGTGCGATACCGCCCTCCTCGAACTCGGAGCCCGGGAGGATCACCACGGACGCGTTCAGGTGGTCGACCCGGGTCAGGTGCTCCACCCGGAGCGGGGATCCGGATCGGAGGGTCACCTTCTGCTCGTCCCAGGGGTCGCCAACGGCGTCTCGTAGGTCCTGAGCGAGCGTCGCGTCGACCTGTTCAGCGAGCACCACGATGTGCAGGTCCCGGGCTCCCTGTCGGCGGAGGAAGCGTCGAACCCTCTCTTCGGAGAGGAGGAGCTCCCGGACGAGAGCCTCGGTCCGGTTGGTCCATCCCAGAACGAGGACGTGGTCATCCCGAGCCACCGGCGTCAGCCCGCTCTCCAGGCGGTCCATCCGGGCATTCAGCCACTGGGTCATGACAGCCACAAGGGCGCCGAGGAAGACGACGTATCCGAGCACCGTTAGCACCGTGGAGAGCGTCCGGTTCACGGTCCCCACGTCGTCTCCCAGGTAGCCGGGATCGGTGAGGCGGAGAAACGCCCACCAGACCGCCTCACCGAACTCCTCGAAGCCGGTGCCCGCCGCCAGCACCGCGGCTCCGCCGAGGATCGAGATGAGTCCGATCAGCGCCGCGATGAGGAGGAGTCGGTACTGGGCTCCCCGGACGAACTTGCGTTCGACCCAATAAGTGAAGCGGTGCCACGGTCGGGAGAGCAAGCGAGTCGTCCTCCGCTCAGCGGGTAGCTTCGGGATTCGCGGCGTCGGTCGCCGGGGGGTGGTGCCGCCACATGCTCACGGAGACCGCCAGCAGCAGGACTCCGAACAAGACGGCGTACGCCCCGAGGACCCAGACGATCGCCAGGGCACCGCTGGCTGGCCAGACGAACACCGCGATGCCGAAGGCGACGGACAGCGCCCCGCTGAGGGCGAGGAGCCACTCTCCTTCGATCTCCCGGCGCAGCCGGACGGCGGCCGCGACCTCCAGAATCCCCGTCAATAGAGCCCACGCCCCGATCACGTAGAGGAGGACCATTCCCGACATGGCCGGCCACACGAAAACCAGGATCCCCACCGCCGTACTGACCACGCCTTCGAAGAGGAGCGCGACCCAGGGCTTTCCCTTTCGACCCGTCCGCGCTGCACCGACGAGAGTCACGACCCCGTCGACGAGGGCGAAGATGCCGAAGAGGGTGAGGAGGACCCCGAAGGTCAGGCCCGGCCAGAGGAGGGCCGTGAGGCCGAAGATCAGGTAGACCACCCCTCGAAGGGCCAGGACCCACCATCGTTGCGAAAGTGTCTGACTCAAACGAACCTCCCACGCGTGGGGACGAGATTGAGATGCACGACCGGGGTTGAAGATGTGCAGGAGATGACGGGGATGCCAACGGATTCGCTCGTAATCGTCCTTGGGAGCGACGGTCTGTCGCGATGGACCGGACGCGCGTCTATTCGATATCCTGTGGCTGGAGCGGGGCGTCCGCGAATCGCCCCTGGCGCTAAGCAAACCCACGGAAACCCGATGCACGGAGCCCATCGTGGATCAGCCCTGATGCGGGTGTCCATCGGAGCGGAGACACGGTGAGCTGGTCGTCGCTCCGCCGTCGCACGTGGGAGATCGTCGAGGTGGCTCGCCCCGGCGACCGGGCGAGCCGGCTCTTCGACATCGGGATCCGGGTTCTGATCGCCCTCAATGTCCTGGCGGTGATCGTCGAGACGGTTCCCGACGTCAACGCGGTCGCGGGCCCGTGGCTCCTGGCCTTCGACGTCGCTTCCGTCGTGGTCTTCTCCGTGGAGTACGCGCTCCGGGTCTGGAGCTCCGTCGAGGACGACCGCTACGCCGCTCCCGTCCGGGGCCGGCTTCGCTTCGCCCGCACCCCCCTCGCCCTGGTGGATCTGCTGGCGGTTCTCCCCTTCTGGTTGCCGATTCTCGGCCTGGACCTCCGGGTTCTCCGTGCCGTCCGGCTCTTCAGGCTCTTTCGCATTCTCAAGATCGCCCGCTATTCGAAGGGGCTACGCACGTTCGGTCGGGTCTTCCACCGGAAGAAGGAAGACCTGGTACTCACGCTGGCGCTGGTGGCGTTCCTGCTGGTCATGGCCTCGTCCCTCCTCTACTACGTGGAGAACGCGGCGCAGCCCGAGGTCTTCTCGAGCATTCCAGCGGCCATGTGGTGGGGAGTCGTGACCCTGACCACCGTCGGGTACGGCGACGTGTACCCGGTGACCCTGGCGGGACGCATCATGGGAGGATTTTTCGCCCTCTCCGCCCTTCTCCTCGTCGCGCTGCCCACCGCGATTCTCGGGGCCGCCTTCGTCGATGAGCTCGAGTCGGGCCGTCGGGGAGCGGACGCCGACGGGGAGGCCGGTCCTGCCGTCCCCCCGGCCCGCTGTCCCCACTGCGGAGAGCTCCTCCGTGAATAGCACGGGGTCCGACGAGCCCGGAGCCGGGCGGACCGGATCTTCGCCGCGCCGTTCCGGATTCTGGCTTCTGGCGGGGCTTCTCTTTCTCGCCGCCTTCGGGGTGGCCGTGCTCGTCGTCGACCGTCGGGGAGCCCGGATCCTCGCCCCCCCGCCCTCGCCGTCGGAGACGGCCCGCTCCGCCATGCCCGAGCTTTCCCCGTCCACCGTGAGCCTGGAGATCCACCACGACCTCGCCCCCGTGCGGAATGCCCTGGAAGATCGGATCCCGGTGCGGTTCGGCGATCTGGACGAACGGCGGATCCACCCGGACAATCCCAGGATCTCCTACGCCGTGGCTGTCGAGCGAGAGCCGCTGGAGATGGAGCTCCGGGGCGACACCGCCCGTCTCACGGTGGTGGTCCGCTACCGGGGCCGGGCCTGGTTCGATTCTCCGTTTGGCGGCGAGGTCCAGGCATCGTGTGGGGGAGCCGACGATCCAGAGGCGAGGCCGCGAGCGATCGTCCGCCTCGCCTCTCCGCTGGAGATTCGCCCGGACTGGCACATCGCCTCGAGGATCCGGGTCGAGGAGGTCCGCTCCGCGTCCGGGAGCGAGCGAGACCGGTGCGAGGTGGCGCTCGGGCCGCTTCGCATGGACGCGACCGATCCTCTGCTGGCCATGGCCGAGGCCCGAATCCGGGAGATGACGGATGAGCTCGACGCGGGTGTCCGGGAGCTCGATTTCAGATCTGTGGTCGAATCGCACTGGAGCAGGATCCAGGATCCCGTCCGCCTCGCCGACGGCGTCTGGCTCCAGATCGAGCCGGACTCCATCCGGGTCGGGCCGGTGGGGGGACGAGGCCCGGAGGGGCAGATGATCGTCGCCCGGCTGGCCCTCCTCGGACGACCCCGAATCATGGTCGGAGCTCGTCCCTTGGCCACCCGGGTGCCGCTCCCCGACCTCGAGGAGGGGGCGGTGGAGGAGCGCTCCCGGGTGATCGTGGAGAGCCGCATCGGCTACTCCGCCGCGTCCCGCATGGCGTCCGAGGCGCTCCGGGGCCGGGAGCTCACGGTCGGGGGGCGGGACCTGCGGCTCGGGGACGTGGCGATCTCGGCGGTGGGCGACGGCCGCCTCGCCGTGGGCCTCGATCTGGAGGGAGCGGTCCGGGGTCGAGTCTATCTGGTGGGCACCCCGGTCCTCGATCCTGCCACCGACGAGGTCACGGTGCCGGACCTCGGCTTTTCCGTGGAGACCCGCAACGTTCTCCTGAGAGGGGCGGCGTGGCTGGTCCGGGGGACCGTCCCGGAGCGGGTACGTCGGGTCGCTCGATGGGACGCGACGGACGCCCTGGAGAGGATCCGCGCTCTCGCCGCCCGGGAACTGGATCGGAGCCTGGGCGGCGGCTTACGGCTGGAGGGGAGCCTGGGGCGGATCGAGATGCTGGGCGTCCACGTGTCCGAGGAAGGGCTCGTCCTTCGATCGAGTCTGACCGGCGCGCTCCGGATCCGCGGGACCGCATCGTCCGCCGGGGAGCGGACGACGGACGGTGTCGGCGACGACGCCCCCCGGGCGGAGCCGGGGGGGACGGCCGCGTCCGGTGACTCTGGATTCGGTCGGAAACAGAGCGTTGTCGTGTGGCTTCGACCTCGACCGAGTTGAAGCGGTGACCCTTTCGAGAGTAAGATGATACCGGTGCCGGTCCGCTCGGGAACGCCGTCCTCTTCCTCCTCCTATCCGGAGACACCATGCTGAGACCTGCGACCCTCGCCGTCCTCCTAACGGCCTTTTTCCTCTCTTCCCTCGGCGGGTGCGTGAAGCGGAGCACCTACGAAGGTGCCCTGACGGACATCGAGCGGGCCCGGGCCGAACGGGATTCCGTCAGGGTGGAGATGGAAGACAGCATCCAGCGATTGCAGGACAGCCTGGCCACCGCCGCCCGGGAGCATCGGGAGCTCCGGGAGCGAGCGGCTCGTCTGGAAGAGGAACTCCGGAGGCTGGAGGACCGACGGAGCCAGATGGAGGAACGCTTCGAGGAGGCGCGGCAGGAAGTCCACCGGCTGGAAGCGGTCCTGAGGGAGAGCGGAAGCGATTACCAGCGCCTCCTGGAGCAGCTGCAGTCCCTCCGGGCGATCCAGCGGGAGATCCGCCAGCGGAACGAGATCTACGAAGAGGTCTTGAGCCGCTTCCGCTCCCTCATCGACGGCGGACGGCTGAGCGTCTCGATCGACCGGGGACGAATGGTCATCCACCTCCCCCAGGACGTACTCTTCCCGTCGGGCAGCGCTACCCTTTCGGCGGAAGGCCGGCGGACCCTTTCGGAGGTGGCCTCGGTCCTGGCCGAGCTCGAAGACCGGCGCTTCCAGGTCGAGGGCCACACCGACAACGTGCCGATCGCCACCTCTCGCTTCCCTTCCAACTGGGAGCTGTCCAGCGCCCGGGCGCTCTCGGTCGTCCATCTTCTGGTGGAGAACGGGGTCGCGCCGGAAAACCTCTCCGGGGCCGGATACGGCGAGTTTCAACCCGTAGCGTCCAATGACGATCCGGAGGGCCGGCGGCGGAATCGACGGATCGAGATCGTCATGCTCCCGAACCTGGACGTCATCGCCGAGGTGCAGGGGCTTCCGTGACCGGACCGTTCCGGAGTGATCGACCTGTGATCGTCCGTCTTCCGCGAGGCGCAACCCGATGAGATCAGCCCACCTCCGTATCGGACTGCTCGTCGTCGCAACCTCCATTCTGGCGTCTCCCGAGCTCTCGTCCGCCCAGTATTTCGGACGCAACAAGGTCCAGTACGACCGCTTCGAATTTCGGCGGATGGACACGCCGCACTTCCGCATCCACTTCTATCCCTCCCAGAGCGAGGCGATGGTGGACGTCTCCCGGATGGCGGAGCGATGGTACGAACGTCTGGCCCGAATCTTCCAGCACGAGCTCTCCAGCCGGAAGCCGCTGATCTTCTACGCGAATCACCCGGACTTTCAGCAGACGAACGTCATCTCGGGACAAATTGGAGAAGGGGTGGGCGGCGTCACGGAAGGTTTCAAGCACCGGGTCATCATGCCGCTCGGGACGTCCATGGCGTCGACCGATCACGTCCTGGGGCACGAGCTGGTGCACTCCTTCCAGTACGACATTGCGGAAGGGAGGCGGGGCGGGGGGCTCCAGAACCTCATGCGGCTTCCTCTCTGGATGGTCGAAGGGATGGCGGAGTACCTGTCCGTGGGACGCGAATATCCTCTCACCGGCATGTGGCTCCGCGACGCGATCCGCCGTGACGACTTTCCCACCCTCCGACAGATGAGCCGGGAGCGACGCTTCTTCCCCTACCGCTTCGGCCACGCCTTTTTCAACTACGTCGGGAAGACGCACGGGGACGAAGCGGTCACGGCCATCTATCGAAGCGCCCTCGAGCGGGGCGGCGAGCGGGCGATCGAGGAGGTGCTCGGCAGCGGGACCGACTCGGTGTCGGCCCGGTGGCGGCGTGCGGTGGAAGAGCACTACGAGCCGTTGATGGAAGGCCGAACGCCGCCGAGGGAGGCCGGTACGCTCCTGCTCGCGCCCGAGACGGGCGCCGGAGAACAGAACGTGGCCCCCGCCGTGAGCCCCGATGGCCGCTACGTCGCCTTCATGTCCGAGCGCGACCTTTTCTCCATCGATCTGTTCCTGGCAGACGCGCGGAGCGGGAGGATTATCCGGAAGATCGCCAGCGCCGACGCCGACGCCCACGCCGATGCCCTTCGCTTCATCGACTCGGCCGGAGCGTGGTCTCCCGATTCCCGCCGCTTCGCGTACGTCGTGTTCGCCGGCGGCCGCAACCAGATCGTCATCCGGGACGTGGAACGGGGGCGAGTCGATCGTCGGATCCGCGTTCCTCCCGAGATCGGCGAGATCGCGAACCCGACCTGGTCACCGGACGGGGCGGTGATCGTCTTCTCCGGACACGCGGAGGGGTTCACCGATCTCTATGAAGTGGCGCTCGGATCGGGAGAGCTCACCAGGCTTACCGACGACCGGTTCGCGGATCTCCATCCATCGTTCTCTCCGGACGGACGCTTCATCGCCTTCGCGTCGGATCGGGGCGAGGAGACGGACCTCGGGCGGCTGACCTACAGTGAGACCCGGATCAGCATCTACGACCGTGATTCCGGGGAGATCGACGTTCTGGAGCTCTTCGGAGACGTTCAGCATTCCAATCCCCAGTACGCGCCGGACGGACAGTCCATCTACTTCCTCTCGGACCAGGACGGGTTCCAGGATATCTATCGGGTGGATCTGGAGACCGACGCGATCCATCGAGTCACGACCCTCGCCACCGCCGTGAGCGGCATCACCGGACTCTCACCTGCGATGAGCGTGGCACGGGATGCCGGGAACATGGTCTTCTCGGTCTTCGACGAGTTGCAGTTCCATGTGTATTCCCTCGATCTCCAGGAAGTCGCGGACCGTTCGGCGGCGAGCCGGAGCCGACCCGCTCCGGGACGTCTCCTTCCTCCGGAAGCCGGGACCGTCCGAAGCCGGGTCCAGTCGTACCTGGCGAACCCGACGACCGGCCTCGTGGAACGAGGGTTTTATTCGCCGGAGGAGGACTCCGAGGCATATCGCGCGAGCCTCTCCCTCGATCACATCGGGATGCCCACCATCGGGATCGGGATCGACCAGACCGGTACGTATCTCGGAGGGTCGGTGTCGGGATTCTTCAGCGATATGCTCGGGAACCATGTGGTGAGCGGCGGCCTCCAGGCCCACGGTGAGTTGCAGGACGTGGGGGGACAGGTCGCCTACCTGAACAGGGAGCGCAGGTGGAACTGGGGCGCGGGGGTGGCCCGGTCACCTCTTCGTTTTCTCCAATCTCGCCGCTTTCGGGATGCCGAGACGGACAACGTCATTCTCCTGCAGGATCAGGTCCGGCAGTTCAACCACGAAGTGATCGGGATGGCGGAGTACCCGTTCTCCACGGCCCGCCGGGCCGAATTCTCGGTTGGCGTACAGCGGTATTCCTGGTCGGTCGAACAGGATAGCCTGGTGCTCGATCCGTCAGGGCGACGAGTGCTCGCTTCGGCGAGCCGGGAGCGGACCGACCTGGAGCCCGAGCCTCTCTTCCTGCAGCAGGGCTCTGCCGCTCTCGTCGGTGACAACTCCGTTTCCGGCTTCACCTCTCCGGTGAGAGGATCACGATGGCGGGCGGAGGTCCAGCAGGTGATGGGTGCCCTGAACTATACGACGCTGCTCGGCGACTACCGGCGGTATTTCAACCCACGGACGGAGCTCACCATCGCATTCCGTGGGCTGCACACCGGCCGATATGGGGGCGATTTGAGGGGGTCGGCGATCCGGCCGATCTTCCTGGGCACGGAGACGCTGGTCCGGGGCTATTCGTTCGAGAGCTTCGAGCCTGACGAATGTACCCTGGGCGGAGGAACGAGCAGGTGCCCTGCCCTCGACAGACTCTTCGGACAGCGGATCGGGGTCGTCAATGCCGAGATCCGTATGCCCCTCTTCGGGGTGGACCGCTTCGGGCTCTTCTCCTTCGCGTATCTACCCACCGAGCTCGTGCTGTTCACGGATGCCGGCGTGGCCTGGAGCGCCGGGGACGGAGCCACCCTCACCTTCGACCGCACGACCGTCGAGCGGGTTCCGGTCTTCAGCTCGGGCGTCAGCGCCCGGGTCAACATCCTGGGGATGATGATCCTGGAGATCTACTACGCCCAGCCGTGGCAGCGACCGGACAAAGGAGCCCACTTCGGCTTCGAGCTGGCCCCGGGCTGGTAGGAGGGGGGAGCACCGAACCGCACGTCCCATCCGCGGAGTGTGGCGACCTGGTTCTTGTCCCGGATCCGACCCCGATCGTAAGATTTACCGAAGGCTCCCCGGAACCCGGGGCTCACCCGCCGAACGACCCAACGACAGCCGTCCGGACAGCCGGAGGAGCCGGACAGGGAGAGCGATCCATGCGACTGCATCCACTCTCGTTCTCTTCCACCCGCCGCGTCCCGCTCGCCCTCGGGGCCGCCTTCCTTCTCGTGGCCACGTCGCCTCTCGCATCTCCGGTGGCCGCCCAGGTCGACGATCATCCGGCCGCCGACGCGTCCGAGCTGGGGTCGGTGGACTTCGACGTCTCGTGTGACCCGGCGGTCCGGGACGACTTCGACCGGGCGGTCGCCCTGCTCCACCACATGATGTATGAGGAGTCGAGGGGCGCTTTCGACGAGATCGCCCGACGGGACCCGGAGTGCGCCATGGCCCGTTGGGGGATCGCCACCACGCTCTTCCAGCCGCTCTGGCCGGCTCGTCCGGACGCCGAGGCCCGACGGCGTGGATGGGAGGCCGTTCGGGAGGCCAGGGCCCTGGGCAGCGGCAGCGAGCGAGAGGACGCCCTCCTCGCGGCGACCGGAGCCTTCTTCCGGGATCCGGCCGCCGACGAGTGGTGGCCGAGGATCGAGCGGTGGGCCGAAGCCATGGAGGAGGCCTACCGGGAGTGGCCCGACGACGATGACGTCGCGGCTTTCTACGCCCTCTCCGTACTCGCGGCGGGGCAGACGGCCGAGGATCAGCTCGCCCACAACGCCCGGGCCGCGGAGATCCTGGGCGAGGTTCACGAGCGGAACCCGCGCCACCCGGGGGCGATCCACTACACGATTCACGCCGACGACGCCGGGGGCCGGGCGTCCGAGAACCTGTCGGTGGTGGAGAGCTACGGCGAGATCGCGCCGAGCGTGCCTCACGCTCTCCACATGCCCACCCACATCTACGTGCGCCTCGGGGACTGGCGCGAGGTGATCGAGTGGAACCGGAGGTCGGCGGACGCGGCGCTGGAGCGCACCGCGGGGGACCGCGTCTCCCTCCATCACGTGCACGCCCTCGACTATCTTCTCTACGCTCACCTGCAGCGAGGGGAGGACGAGCGGGCCGCCGAGGTGCTTCGGGACCAGCTTGGCGGGGTCGACCGGCGGTACCAGGAAGACTTCATCTCCGCTTTCCATCTGGCGGTCATTCCCGCCAGATATGCCCTGGAGCGAAGGGCCTGGGACGAGGCCGCCCGGATCACGCCCCGGGAGCCCGGATATCTCCAGTGGGACCGCTACCTGTGGCCCGAGGCCCTGAGCTGGTTCGCCCGGGGCCTGGGGGCGGTCCACTCCGGTGACCTGGCCGGAGCCCGGGAAGCGGAGGCCCGGATGGACGAGCTCCGACGGAGAGCCCGGGATGCCGGCGAGGGGAGGTTCGCGACCTACATCGACGTGGACCGGTTGATCCTGAGCGGGTGGATCGCCCATGCGGAAGGAGAGAGCCGGGTGGCGGTGGAGCGGATCAGGGAGGCGACCGAGCTCGAGGGGACGGTCGAGAAGCACCCGGTGACCCCGGGCGCGCTCCTCCCCCCCTACGAAGCCCTGGGCGACCTGCTCATGGAGCTCGATCGGCCGGCCGAAGCGCTGTCCGCCTATCAGGCGTCGCTCGAGATCTGGCCCGGCCGCTACCACTCGGTTCTGGGCGCGGCCCGGGCCGCCCGGGCCTCCGGCGACGACGACCTGGCGAGGGAGCGCTACGCGGCGTTGCTGGAGGTCGTGGGAGACGCCGACAGCCCGCGTCCGGGCGTCCGGGAAGCGGAAGCCGCAGTCCGGTAGAGCCAGAGCTCCCCGGGGGGGCGGAGATCGCTCGGCCGCCGAGGCGGGGTTACGCCAGCACGTTCTCCTCGTCCGAGTCTCGAACGAAGAGGCAGGACGAGCCGGTCGAGCGGAGCACTCGCCGGCTGAACCCGAAGTCGGGCTCCCCGGAGAGGCCGAAGATGTCGAGGTCGGCCGTATGGACCCGGGTGAGCTGATCCTCCAGCTCTCCGTGCCGGACGATGACCCGAGCCTTGGGCAGGCGGGCCAGGTCGGTCACCTGCTCGAGAAACGTCCGGGCCGGCTCCACCTGTTCGGGGTCGCTCACAACGGAGATCACGTTCAGGTCGCCCTGCCAGGCTTCCTGGAGGATGTGGCCGACGAGGAGCGATATGTCCAGGTTGCCGAGCCGCATGCTGATCTCCCAGTCCGGGCTCTGATCCCGGATCCAGACGTTGATGGACTGTCTCCGGCCCAGCCGGGCCTCCGGGTGGCTGGCGAGGAGAAGCACACCCGTTCGAAGCCTTCGGGCGCGTCGGACCACGCGGATCAACTCCTCTTCCCGGACGGGGTCCTCCTCGATGGGCAGCCGCAGGAAGACGCAGTTGGGCCGGAAGAAGGCGCCGTCCAGGGCCTGCATCGCCGCCAGGAGCCCTTCCCCCGGGCTCGTCTCCTCGATGAAGGTCATCTGGGCGAAGACGCCCTTCTCCCGGAACGCCCGGGCGAACTCGGGGAGCTCCCGTCGGAGTCTCGCGCCCTCCTCGCCTCCGGCCAGGCCCAGGAGCTTCACGGAGCCGTCCTTCGAGGTGAGGTCGGCCAGCAGGGGAAACCCGCCCCGGATCTGGGTCATCCGCTCCACCGGGACCAGGATGTTCGGCTTCCAGGAGCGCTCCGGCGAGGGGGGAAGCTCGGTCACCTTCCGGGCCGCCCACTCGGCCATGGCCACGAAGAGCCCGCTCCGGACGTCGCCGCCCGGCGCCTTCATCTGGCGCCGGAGGAGGAGCATGTAGATGGCGAAGACCACGGCCACGGCCACGAGCCCGAAGACCGGCTCGATGATGAACATGGCGAAGAGGCAGCCCGCCGCGCCGAGGAAGGAGACGATCCGGGGAATGCGCAGGAGCGGCCGGAAGCTGATGAGGCCCAGGCTCTGCTCGGTGAACACCACGACGTTGATCATCGCGTAGGTGATGAGGAAGAACATCGTGATGAGAGGCGCCACGGTGTTCAGATCCCGGAGGAGGAGGGCGAAGAAGACGATGATCCCGGTCAGGATGACCGCGTTCCGGGGCTCTCCCTTGGGAGTTCGCTCGGCCAGCCTTTCCCCCCCCGGCACCACACCGCTGTCGGCCAGAGCCTGCAGGATCCGGGGCGCTCCCACCAGCGAGGCCAGGCCGGAGGAAAAAGTGGCGCCCAGGAGCCCCGCCAGCACCGGCGGCCCCCAGGCCGCGCGGTCGATCATGATCGTATAGTTGCTGACCAGCTCCTCCGGGGTGGCCGCCCGGGCCAGCCACCAGGCCAACACCATGTAGATCACGGTACCCACGGCCACCGCGGCCAGGGTGCCCAGGGGGATGGAACGGCGTGGATTCTCCAGCTCCCCGGACATGTTCGCCCCCGCCATGATCCCGGTCGCCGCCGGGAAGAAGAGGGCGAAGAGGAACCAGAAGTCCGTGCCCTGAAAGCCGTCTTCCGGAAAGCCCGGGAAGTCGCCCCAGAGCTGCGGTTCGTAGGGCAGGTCGCCGG
>CAZMPV010000010.1:0-19281 GCA_964567985.1 uncultured Gemmatimonadaceae bacterium | reverse complement strand
ACGGAGGGCCGGAGCCCGGCGGCACCGACCCCTTCGACTTCCTCACGGCGCTGCGACAGACGCCGCCGGGGGCCCGGAATTTCGGGTGAATGTCGCCCCGGAAACAAAACTATTGTATCCGGGTTGAGTCCGTCCTAAACTCGGTCCTCGCCGCCGCGGCCCGGCCCCCGCATTCGGGTTCATCGAGGGGTCGGGAGCGTCGTCTCCCGGCCCCTCTCTCGATCTCAGCGATACGGTTCGAGGGCCCGGCGGAGCACGTCCGGAAGGGGAACGGGAGCAAGCTCGCCGTCCGCGTCCACCCGCATGCTCGCGATCTCCTGCCGACCCCGGGCCACCACCTCTCCGCCCCCTTCCCGCGTCCCCGGGCGGCGATAGTCGAACCCCATCGTCACGCTCCGTCCCGTGATCTCCTCCAGCCGCATCTGCACGACCACCTCGTCCCGGGGCCGGAGCTCGGCGTGGAAGTCGCACTCGACCCGGGTCGTCACCAGGCGCAGCCCGTCGTCGAAGAGGTCGAAGACCTCGGGCGCGTGCTCCCGGAGGAAGAGCTCCCGGCAGCGCCCCTGCCAGCTCAGGTACGCCGTGAAGTAGACGTTGCCGAGGGCGTTCGTCTCCTCGAGCCCGACGGCGTGCCGGTATTCGAAGGTCTTCGTCACTCGGCCCGTCCTGCCGCGGCCTCCAGGTCTCCCGGCCGGGCTCGCCGCACCGCATCGGCCGGAGCGGCGGCTACGGCCAGGACCAGGTCCCGCCCGGCGCCCGTGGCCCGGACCCGGAGGGTGGTCACCGTGAGCCCGGCGGCGGTGAAGACCACCCGACCCTCCCCGGACACGTCGACGAGCTCGGGGACGGCCGTCCCGTCGCCCCTGGCCTTCTTCACCGACTCCACGGCGGTCCAGACCCGGGTGGCCGCCCCCATCAGGGGTTCGCCAGAAGCCTCGGCCACGCGGCGGGCGAGCCCGAGCCGGGCCGCGCCCAGCACGTCCCGCCACTCCTCCGGGGAGCGCTCCCGAATCGCCTCGAGGTCGCAGCCCACCCCGGACCCGCCTCCGGCCCCCGCCTCCACCACCACCAGGGTGAGCCCCCGGCAGTGGGAGACCGAGATGCGCTCCTCGCCGTCCAGGAGCGGCGCTCCATCGGTCCGCCGTCCGAGTTCCACGTCGCGACCGAGGAGGCGGGCCGCCAGGCCGGCGGCGTCGTCGCCCTCCGCCACCCCGACCCGAACCCCGGCCCGGCCCAGGGCGCCGGCCGCCGTACGCTCGACGTACGGCCCCAGCAGCGGGACCGGCCACGCGTCCGGCGCCTCCGCCGGGCCGATCGCCCGGAGCCGGAGCCCACGCCAGGACTCGGCGTTCCGGTCCCCGAATCCACGGACCGTCAGGTCGTAGGTGAACGCCCGCCCCCCCGACTCCGCCTCCTCGATCCGCTCCCGGGCCCGGGCCGTCGCCCCCGAGGAGCCCAGTGGCCCCGGAATCACGATCCGGTCTACCCCCACCGGGAGGACCCTCCGATGGGGGATGCACGCCTGGATGCCGTGGAGGGCCGCGTCCCGGAGGCCGGGATCGCCGAGAAGGAGGGTCCGGGGGTGGAAGCGCCCGAACCAGCGCACCCCGTCGTCCCCATCGAGCTCGGCGACGAACGCCCGGGCGTTCAGTCGACGGTAACGCCGCAGCCGGCGGAAGCGTCCGTCCTGGAAGAGGAGGCTACCGTAGAGGTCTCGGTCCGGACTCAGGGGAAGCGGTCCTTCCGGCGCGTCCCCGGGTCCGGCGACCTCCCGACTCTCCGCTTCCGTCCCGATGAAGTGGCAGCGGGCCCGGACGTGATCCACGGAGAAGTCCGTCTCGTCGCTCCGGATCACCACCCGGAGTTCGTTCCGGCCCACGACCAGCGTCGCGAGCCGGATCGTCCGGGGGCTGGTCCCGGATACGGTGATCGGCCGGGCCAGCTCGACGTCCTCGAAGACGATGCCGCCGGCCAGCGCAGTTCCTCCATCTGCCCCGTTCCGTCCCGCCAGCAGACCGTCGATCGTGGCCGCGGCGGCCTGGGCCATCGCCTCCAGGGCCATCACCGCCGGCAGGATCGGCTCTCCGTCCAGGGCGTGATCGGCCAGGTACGGGTCGCTGCCCACGTCGACCTCCGCGTCCACGACCAGCTCGACGCCCGGGACCCGGACCCGGGGGCGCTCGAGGAAGCGGAGGAGCGGCAGCTCGTCGCCGGCGACCTGGACGGTGGGCATGGAGCCAAAGCGCCCGGTCACCACGGTCGAGCTCGGCGCGTCCGGCCGGGTCAGGAGCGCCAGGAACGCCTCGACGCCCTCCGCCACGGGAATCGCATCGACGCCCTCCGCGGCCAGGGCCCGGATCCGGCCCAGGCGCTCGCCCATCCCGGCCCCGGACCAGACCGACCATTCGACGGTCAGGCACCGGCAACCGGGACGCTCCGCCCCGAGGGCGTCGACGCATCTTCGGAGCCACTCGTTCGCCAGGGCGTAGTCGGCGTTCCCGCACATGCCGGTCCGGGAGAGGATCGAGCCGAAGGCCACCACCGTCCGGAGCCGCTCCGGATCGAGGACGGAGACCAGGTTCTCGAGTCCCCGGACCTTGGGCGCCGCGGTCCCGAGCACGGTCTCACCGTCGAGGTCGGGGATCCGCCGGGGGACGTTTCGCCCGGCGCCGTGGAGGAGAACGGTCGGCTCGCCCAGGCGACGGCGGGCCTCCTCGACAGCCCCCTCCGTAGATCTCCGGTCGGTCACGTCGCACCGCACGTATTCGTGCGTCACTCCGGCGTCCCTGAAGCGGCCGAGGTTGTGGGCCAGCTCCTCGTCGTCGGCGGGATCCGAGCGCCCGAGGAGCGCAAGCCGGGCTCCCGTGCGCCGGGCCAGGGCGAGGGCACACTCGGCGGTGATCCCCTTCCCGCCTCCTGAAACCAACACCACGTCCTCGGGGCCCGGGAGCTCCCGATCCGCCGCATCCGGCCTCTGCGGCAGCGGGCGCAGCCGGGGCTCGTGTCGCCGGCCGTCCCGGTCGTAGCGAACCGCCCCGAAGCCCGTGGCTCCCGGCACCTCGGCCGCGGCCCACGCCGCACCCCGGGCCGGAAGGACGTCCGCCGGAAGCGCGACGCAGCGGACCGCCACGTCCGGCCGCTCCAGGTGGAGGGAGCGGGCGAAGCTCTCGCCCCCGCTCCCCCGGTGCACCAGGAGCAGGCGGGGCCCCGGGCCGCCGGTCGGGTCCTCGGAGGCCGCTTCCCCCCGGATGGAACCCGCCCCGGGTTCCGAGCCGGCGCCGGAAAGGGCCCGAGCGGTGTCCAGCAGACGGACCACGGCTTCCGCGTCGAGCTCCATCCCGAGGCAGACGGCGACTCCGCCTCCCGGCGCCCGCTCCGCCAGGGCGTCCCGGAGGTGAGAAGCAAGCCCTCCCCCGTCGCCCAGGACCCGCCAGGGGCCGGCCGTCGACTCCCGGGGAGCCCGTGAGGGTGGGCTCGGCGCCCGGACCCACTCCACCCCGAAGGGTCGGACCCAGGGGTCCACGCCGGGAGGTGGACCCGGGTTTCGTCGGCCTGGAGAGCGTGTCCGCTCGCCCCCCGGCCCGTCCGATGCATCGGTCTCGCTGCCGGAACCGGGCTTCGTCCCTTTCTCCAGACGCGCCCGGAGCCCTTCTACGGCATCCGCCACCGTCGCGTCGGCGAAGGCCGTGGGATCCTCGAAGGCGGCCACCCCGAGGAGACGTGCGGCCTTTCCCACGATTCCGGCCACGGCGATCGAGTTCAGGTGGAGATCCGCCAGGAAGTGATCGTCGTCCTCGATCCCGGAGGCCGGGAGCTCGGTCTTCTCCGCGACGAGCCGGCGGAGGAGAGTGGCCGGGTCCTCTGCCGCGGCGGACCCCGCCGACCGAGCGTCTTCGGGTGCCTCCGGAGCGTGAGCTCCACCGGATGCCTCCCTTCCCCGGCCGGCCGGCGCCGGAACTCCGTGGACCGGGCCGGCCACCGCGCACGGGTTCACCAGGAACCGGGGTCGGTGTTCAGGATCGAAGGGCCGGTGGAAGCGGTTTTCGAAGAGGGGGGCCCCGTCCACGTCGGCGCCGGCGGCGTGCGCCGCGGCCAGGGCGACCAGGGCGGCCCTCAGGGAGGCGTCGCCCACCCCCAGGGAGAACGCCGGGGCCCCGGCCCCCCGACGGACCAGGGCCGAGAGGGAGCGGCCCGGGCCCACCTCGATCCACAGGTCCACTCCCTCGGCCTCCGCGGCGGCCACCGCCTCGACGAAGCGGACCGGAGAGACGATCTGCTCGGCCAGGAGCCGGGCCACGTCCACACTTCCACCCAGGGGCTCCCCGGTCGTCGTGGAGATCACCCGTCCGCAGAGCGGTCCGACGGGCTCCTCCCCGACCAGCTCTCCGAAGGCCCGGGCCGCGCCGTCGAAGACCGGGGTGTGGAACGCCCGGTCGACCGGAAGGCGGACGGCGGGAACGCCCGCGCTTCGGGCTCCCGCGATCAGCGCCTCGACCCCGGAAGCCGGCCCGGAGACCACCGTCCTGTCCGGGGCGTTGTGCCCGGCAATCCGGACCGCCTCCAATTTTCCGGCGGCCGTCTCGCCGCTCTCCCACAGCTCCTCCAGGAGCCGCTCGGCCTCGTCCCGCCCCACCGACAGGCTGGCCATGGTGCCCGGGCTCACGTCCTCCATGAGCCGCCCCCGGGCCGCCGCCAGGCGAAGCACCTGCTCGGCGTCCAGGGCGCCGCCCCAGTGCAACGCGGTCAGCTCTCCCAGGCTGTGGCCGACCCCGACCCGGCCCTCGAGGCCCAGGCGGCCCAGGAGATCGAGGCCCGCGACGGAGGCGGCGACCACGGCCGGCTGGGCCATCCGGGTCGCCACCCCTCCCTCCCCGCCGTCGTCACTCTCGTCCCGCTCCAGAGCCGACTCCACGATCCGCTCGACGAAGCCGAAACGTCGCCCGAGGGCGCCGGCGCTCCGGGGAACGTCGCCGCCCTGACCCGGAAAGAGGAAGCCGATCGACGGCTCGCCGGTCGGGGCGCCCAGGAAGGCCCGGCCGCTCCCCTCCGTCCGGACTTCGCGCCAGCCCCCGGAGGTGACGGGCTCCTCCGAGGCCCGGAAGAGGGCCCCGGCGGCCGCGGCGAGCTCCCCGGGCGTCTCGACCACGAGAGCGGCTCGGTGGGACCGCTCTTCCCGGTCGGCGGGCTCCTCCACCCAGAGTCGACGCGCCAGGTCGACGAGCTCGGAGCGGGACAGGCCGCCCGCCATCTCCGCCAGCGACCGAAGCCGGCCAGCGAGCTCGGCCCGGGTGGGCGCGGCCAGGAGGAGGAGCTCGTGATCCTGGGGGCTCCGGAGGAGGGTCTCCGACGCCCGCGGGGGCGGGCTCCCTCGGCGGGTCCCGGACGCCACGGCGCGCGGGCCCTCCAGGGTCACGTGGACGTTGATCCCGCCGAAGCCGAAGCTGTTCACGCCGGCCCGGCGGGCCGGAGCGCCATCGGCGACGGGCCACTCCCCGCCCCGGTCCAGGACCCGAAGGACCCGGGGGCGCTCCCCCAGGAGGGGGTGGGGCGTCCGGACGCCGGTCGTGGGCGGCAGCACCCCTGCTCCGGCGGCCAGCGTCGCCTTGATCAGGCCGGCCACCCCCGCCGCGGCCTTCGTGTGACCGATGTTCGCCTTGATCGAGCCCACCGCGACCGGCTGGTCGACCCCCGCTTTCCGGAGCGCCGCCGAGAGGGAGCGGAGCTCGGTCTCGTCCCCCACCGGAGTGCCGGTCCCGTGGCCCTCCACGTACCCCACGCTCCCGATGCCGTAGCCGGCCCGGGCGTACGCGTTGCGGATCGCCCGGAGCTGGCCCTCCACCTCGGGCCGGGTGAGTCCTCCGCTGCCGTCGGACGAGATCCCCCACCCCCGGATCACGGCGTGGATCGGCCGGCCGGCGTCCCGGGCGTCCTCCTCCCGCATGAGAACGACCATCCCCGAGCCCTCGCCGGGCCAGAAGCCTTCCGGGTGGGCGTCGAAGACCCGCATCTCGTCCCGGGCCAGGGCCCCGACCCGGGCGAAGCCCACCAGCTCCAGCGGATCCAGGCTCACGTCGACGCCCCCGGCCACGGCCGCGTCCAGCTCCCGGGCCCGGAGCGCCGAGCACCCGTGGGCGACCGACAGGAGGGACGAAGCGCACGCGCCGTCCACCGTGTAACCGCCCCCGCCCAGATCGAAGTGGTTGCAGATCCGGCCGGCGATCGTGTTGGAGAGGGCACCGGCGAGGCTCTCCTCGCTCATCTCCGGAAAGGGCGCCTTGAAGCGATCCTCCATCCGCCCCAGGAGGTCGTCGAGGCGCTCCCCGGAGACGCCCTCCTCCGAGAGGACCTCTTCGGCCACGGCGGCCACGTACGGCCAGCGCAGCCGCAGCATGTTGGCCCGGGACTGCTCGCCCGTCAGGGAGTTGCCGACCAGGACGCCGGTGCGCTCCCGGGGCAGGCCCTCCCCCTCCGGAAATCCGGCGTCGTGCAGCGCCCGGGCGGCCACGTCCAGGGCCAACCAGTGCGTCAGGTCCGCCGAGCGGTAGGTGTCGCCGCTGACCCGGAAGACGGCCCGGTCGAAGTCGTAGTCGGTGAGAAAGGCGCCGTGGCGCAGGTAGGTACCGTCGGGATCCGCCGGACCGGCCCCGGGCCCCGGACCCGGCGGCATCCGCTCCGGAGGGATGCGTCGGAACTCCCGGCGGCCCGCCAGCACGTTCTCCCAGAGCTCTCCGGGCGACCGGGCACCGGGATAGCGGCACGCCATCCCGACGATGGCGATCCCTCCGCTCATCCGTCGGGCTCCGTCAGGCGGGTCGGGGCACCGACTTCCGCGGTCCTGGAGCGGCGGGCCGGAGCCGGGCTCACCGCCGGGCGCTTCCGGAGGCCGAGCAGCGCCTCCACGCGCCGGAGCCCGGCCAGCACGTCGGGCCGGTCGGACGCCCACGCCACGGCGTGGAGCCACGCTCCCCGCACGGCGCAGACCACGCACAGGGCGAAGAAGAGGGCGAAGACCACGTGGACGGCCATCATGAGACCGTAGACGGCAGCCACCGAGGCGCCGAAGGCGACCTGGGAGCGGGTCGCCCGCGGCGTCGTGCCCGGGTCGGTCACCATGTAGAAGGTGAAGAGGACGAACGTCACCCCGGTGACCGGGAGGAGCCCCGCCAGGATCGGGGTCCCGAAGAGCGCGTTTCGGACCACCGCCTGGAGCACGAAGGCCCCGACCCATGCGAGCAGCAGCGGCAGACGACCCGTCAGCTTGCTGTTCAGCAGGTAGCCGCTGGTGAAGATTCCCGCCACCAGCGCCCAGTCGCCCAGCCCCACGAGATTCTCGGTGAACTGGTACGGCGGTACGACGCCGACCCAGGGGAAGACGAGGAGCGTGACCGAGATCCCCAGGTTCGAGGGATTGAAGAAGTGGCGGCTCCGGTCCCCGACCGGGGCCCGGAGCAGCGCCTTCGAGCCGATGGCCACCGCCGAGGCGAACGCCATGGGCCAGAGCCGGTCGTTGGAGTAGAGGAGCATGGCCACGGCCAGCCCGGTGATGTGGGCCGAGAGAAGGAAGTTCACCAGGTCCCGGACGCCTCCCATGAAGTGGGGACGCCGGCCGGCCGACCAGGCCACCGCCGCCTCGATCAGGATTTGGACCAGGTACGCCGTGCCGACGGCGACCAGGGGCTGGAGCGGCGACTGCTCGAAGCCGAGCCAGAGGTGGCCCACGATGGTGAAGAGGGTGATCGCCGCCGCGAAGCGCTGGAGCGCCACGTTCCGGCCGCCCCGGCGGCCTCCGTCCTTGCTCATCGGTCCTCCCCGGTCGCCGCGGCCAGCTCCGCGTCCGGAGCCTCGCCGAGGATCACGGTGTGCCAACCGGACCGGAGCTCCACGGTGGCCCGACGCACCCGCCCCGCTCCGTCCCGCCACGCGACCCGGACCCGGAGCTCGGCGTCCGGCCCGACGTCGCCCAGGCCGAAGTGGAGGTCGGGGCTCACCTCTCCGGAGTGTCCGCTCCCTCCGTCCACCCAGCCCACCCGGCGTCGGCCGTCGGGGGTTAGCACCTCGACCCGGGCGCCCACCGCGGGCCGGCCCCGCCACCCGGAACCGGGATGTCCGGGACGGTGACGCACGACGCCCCCGGCGTCGACGTCCGACGTCGGGCCCGGGTCCTCTCGAGAGACCGGGAGCAACAGGTGCAGCCCCAGAAACGCTCCCTCTCCGGTGTCCAGGTCGTTCCTGTAGAAGCGGGAGTCCTCCCACTGGTTGCCCACCGCGAAGTCCAGGTCGCCGTCGCCGTCCACGTCGGCGGTGGCGATCCCTCGGCTGACCTGGGGCCGGTCGAGGCCAAGCTCGGGAGCCAGGTCGTAGTAGCGGCCG
The DNA here is from genome assembly GCA_964567985.1 of uncultured Gemmatimonadaceae bacterium. Lineage (GTDB taxonomy): Bacteria > Gemmatimonadota > Gemmatimonadetes > Longimicrobiales > Gaopeijiaceae > CAZMPV01. Next base: position 10,911 of record CAZMPV010000010.1, on the reverse strand, counting down.
TCGCCGGCCCGGACGTAGAAGGGATTCGGCTCGTGGCCGCTCAGCTCGTCGTCCTCACGGAGCCGGAACCAGCTCGACGGGTAGCGGATCACCTCGTCGTTGGCGATGGCGAGCTCGTGAAGCTCGGGCCACCGGTCGATTCGGCCCTTCACGAAGCCGGTGGCCTGGACGATCTCCTCGACGCCGTCGTTGTCGAAGTCGCCGAAGCGGCAGTCCCACCCCCAGCTGCTCCGGGAGAAGCCCAGGGGCTCGCTCCGGTCCACGTACGGCGCCCGGCCCGAGGCGATCGCGCCGGGCACGTCCGTGCTCATCCAGAGGTAGTGGCTCTCCTGGAGCGCGAACTCGTCGGCGATGTTGCTCACGCAGAGGTCCGGATACCCGTCGTCGTCGAGGTCGGCGTAGTCGAGGCCCATTCCCTTGAAGGAGTCCTTGCCCAGGACCTTCGAGGGTGGCGTGTGGAGCGTCCGCTCGCCCTCCAGCAGGACGAAGGAGAGATGCCCGGGCTCAGAGCGGTTGTGGAGGAGCCGGTCCGGCCCGAAGTCGTTGGCGAAGTAGAGCTCCGGGCGGAGGTCGCCGTCCACGTCCGGCGCCCCCAGGGCCAGCGTCCATCCCCGGGCCACGTCCTCTTCCAGGACCCCGGAGACCTCCTCGAAGCGCACCCCTCCCTCCGCCGGCGGCTCCGTCCAGAGCAGGAGGCGGTTCCGGCCGCCGTTGTAGGCCCGGGACATGGAGTGCTGCATCTCCACCCGGCCGGAGGCCTCGGCGTCGAGGACCCGGTCGCCGTCCCGGAAGTAGTTGCCCACCACCAGGTCCAGATGGCCGTCGCCGTCGAGGTCGGCGAGGGAGACGGCGTTCGTGAACCAGCGCTCTTCGTCCGGGGCGACGGATTCGGCCCGGTACGACGCGCTGGCGAGGTGCCGCTCCTCGCCGGCGGGCGCCCCGTCTCCCCCGCTCCGGAGGAAGGCCACCGGGGGCCTTCCCCAGTAGTAGACCAGGAGGTCCAGCCGGCCGTCCTCGTTCAGGTCGCCCGGGAGGCACCCCATGGGCGCCGTCGTCTCGGGATCCACGGGCACCGGACCCGGATCCAGATCGAAGACCGGATAGCGCTCGCCCGTTCCGGGCACCGGCCCGACCAGCACCCGGTCGATCCGCGTGTCGACCCAGCAGAGGTCGTTGGAGAGGCCGTCGGCGTCCAGATCGGCCAGGGCGACGCCGGCGCCGACCGACGAGATCCAGGCGGCGAAGTGCTCCACGCTCGGATGAACGCTCCGGATCGAGCGAGGCTCGGGCTCCGGGAGGGTCGGCAGCTCGTACGCGGTGAAGGAGAAGCGGGAAGCCAGCTCCCTGCGCTCGTCGGAGCCCAGGGACGGAAGCCGGGTCCCGAGGAAGGTGACCACGATGGCGACGAGGGCCACGAGGCGAGGCCCGTTCCGGCGGACGAAGGCGATCACCGAAGCTCCTCCACCGGCCGACGAGCCCCGGTCAGCGCCTCCCGGACCGCGGCCCGCCAGCGCTCGTAGGCGGGCGCCTCCCCGGCCGGCGACGTCCCGGCGAGCACCCCCTCCCGGGCGTCCCGGACCCGGCGGGCCGCCTCTGCGGCGCCGAGGCCACACCAGGCCCGGCACGCCTCTTCGGTGTGAGCCGCCGGGATCCCGGCCAGCTCCCGGGCCTCGGCGGCGAATCCGGCCCCCTGGGCCAGGTGCCCCGCAAAGCGCTCTCCGGCCAGCTCGGCGAGCCGCGGGATCCCGGACGCGTCGGCGGCTCCGGCATAGGCGCAGGCGAGGCCCGCGCCGCTCCACAGGTCCCCGTGGCGGGACGCGTCCAGGCCGGCGATCGTCCGGGCGATCGCGTCCGGATCGGCGCCCCGGACGAACCAGAGGCTCCGGCCGAGCCCCTGATCGAAGACGCGGTGGGCATAGCCCCGGAGCCGGGGGTGCCGGGTCCGGTCCGGCCGCGCCCGTCCCGGGCCGTCGTCGTCCCCGTCCGAGCCGCGCGCACCCAGGTACGTCGCCGGACGGAAGTACCCCTCGTGGAAGCCGTAGCCATCGACCGCGAGCCACCGCTCCATCCCGTCTCCCCCTTCCAGATACCGGTCGACCTCTCGCTTCAGCCGGGCCAGGGCCCAGCCGGCCCCCACGTGGAGCATGTAGCCGTGGGCCCGACCCGGGCCCTCCAGGAGGCGGCCCAGGCGCCTCCCGGGCCCGGTCGCCCTCTCTCCCGGCCCGAGCCCCAGCCGCCGGAGCACGACCGCCGGCCCCGCCAGGAGCTCGTCCTGGAGCGCCAGGGCCATGGACGCCCCCTCCCACGCGAATCCCCGGCGCACCGGGTCGGTGGCGTCCAGGCGCCGGGCGAGGCGATCCGGGGCGTCCTCCTCCAGGGCCGCGTTGTAGCCCGAAAGAAACGTCCTCCCCACCTCCTCGAGATGGCGCCGGTCGGCGTCGGAGCGGGCGGTGAACCCACGTCGAGCGAACGAGGCTTCCCGGGCGTGGAGCCGGAAGAGGGGCCGGAGCGGCGCGAGCACGGCGAGCACGCCGTCAGGTCGCCGACCCGTGCCGCCCGGCCTCTTCCGAATCGCGACGGCGCCTCATCGGATGTCCGCCGAGATCAGCACTCGGGCCTGCCCGTCGGCCCGGGTCCCCGACACCAGGAGGAGCAGGTGCTCGTCGAAGGAGTTCTGCGTCTCGCAGGTGAAGAAGAGCTGAACCTGCTGGCTGCCACCCGGCGCCAGGCTGAAGCTCGACTGCTCGGCCTCGATCGCGAAGGGCGGGCTCACCGAGCCGCTCAGCGACGCGTCGGTCAGGTTCGTGACGGTGACGCTCCCGATGTCCTGGGGGCACTGCGTCTGGCCCACCGTGTGGATGAACGGGATGAAGACCGGGTCCACGTCGATGAGCGGATCCGGCACGTGGGACGCCCCGCCGATCGAGTAGCCGGTCTGGGAGCCGTCGGGCAGGAAGAGCGGGATGAAGTCGGGGCTGAAGTAGTTGTCGCCCTGGCCCGGCGGCTTGTGGGTGATCACGGTCTCCAGGCGCTTCGCTTCCTGGTTCACCATGACCGTGCCGTCCTCCAGCTCCACCTCGAAGAAGACGTCGAAGAAGCTGTCGGCCGTGCCCCCGTCGCTGAACGGCGGGATGTCCAGCACCCCCGGGGTGTCGTTCGACCCCTCCTCGATGACGCCGGTCGAGCTCTGGTTCCCGTTCAGGCGGACCGTGACGTCACCCATCGGACTGGACCCGGTCAGGTTCAGCTCGACGAGCTCCGTCCGGACCTCGTCGAGGCCGTTGTCGTCGTCGTCCCGGGCGTCTCCTTCCGCATCGCCCTCGAAGAGGACGTTGACCGTGGCCGGCCCGTCGGCCTTGATCCGGCTGATGCCGTTCGGGCCCTGGAGGTCGAAGGCGGCACGGGTCGAGGGGAACTCGTCCTCCTCGATCACCGGCGGGTCCGGAACGTGCTGAGCGGGCCCGAGAGAGTAGCCGGTGGGCGCTCCGCTGGCATCGAAGAGGTCGATGACCTCCGGAGCCTCGTAGGTCTCGCCGGTGGCCGGCGGCTTGTGGGTGATGACGGTCTCGAGGTGCTTCGGGTCGTGGTTGAACATCGACGGCCCGTCGCCGACCTGGATCTCGAAGAAGACGTCGAAGAAGCTGTCGGCGTCGCCGTCGTCGGTGAATGGCGGAATGTCCAGGACACCCGGCGTGTTGTTGTTCTGCTCCTCGATCTCGCCGACGCTGGAACGGTTCGGGTTCAGCCCCACCCGGACGTCGCCCATGGGGGTGGAGCCCGTCAGGTCGAGCTCGACGAGCTCGGTCCGGACCTCGTCCAGGCCGTCCTCGTCGCTGTCACTCGCATCGCCCTCCTGCTCTCCCTCGAAGAAGACGTCGGCGGCGGAGGGCCCGGTGAGATCGATCTCGCTCGTGTTCCCCTGCGGGTCGATGAGCGTGACCCGGGCCGACGTCTCCTCGAAGACGTCGTGCTCGACGGTGGTGGGCGGTGGGTCGGGCACGTGCACGGCGTCGCCCAGAGCGTAGCCGGTCTGGGTGCCGTCGGGGAGGAAGAGGGGGATCTCGTCCGGCGCCTGGTACGCCTCGCCGGTGGCCGGCGGCTTGTGGGTGATGACGGTCTCCAGGCGCTTCGGCTCCTGGTTCACCAGCACCGTGCCGTCGGGAAGTTCGATCTCGAAGAAGACGTCGAAGAAGCTGTCGGCCTGGCCCGTGTTGCTGAACGGCGGGATGTCCAGGAGGCCCGGGGTGTTGTTGGTCTGCTCCTCGATCTCGCCGGTGCTGGTCCGCTCGGGATTCAGGCTCACCGAGATCGGGCCCAGGGGAGTTACGTCGGAGAGATCGAGGGAGACGAGCTCCGTCTCGACCTCGTCCCGGCCGTTTTCGTCGTCGTCCTCGGCGTCGCCCTCGACCTCCCCGTCGAAGAAGACGTGGACCGTCGAGGGGCCGCTCAGACGGACCTCCTGGGTGTTCCCGTCGGGCATCTTCAGCGTGAAGGTGCCCAGGCTCTCCGGGAAGTCGTCGATCTCCAGGGCCGTGGGGGGCGGATCCGGGACGTGGGTGGCGGACCCCAGGGCGTAGCCGGACTCCTGGCCCTGGGCGTTCAGCAGCGGGATCACGTCGGGCGCCTCGTACGCCTCGGCCGTAGCCGGCGGCTTGTGGGTGATGATCGTCTCCAGGTGCTTGGGCTCCCCGTTGTGGAGGACCGTGCCGTCCGGGAGGACGATCTCGAAGAAGACGTCGAAGAAGCTGTCCGCGGTCCCGGAGTTCGAGAACGGCGGCAGGTCCAGCCGGCCCGGCTCGGTGTTCTCCCTCTCCTCGATCTCGCCCACCGTCGGAAGGTTCGGGTTCAGCCGCACCGTGACGTCGCCCATCTGGGTCGAGCCGGTGAGGTTCAGCTCCACCATCTCCGTGGCCACCTCGTCGAGCCCGTCGTCGTCGGTGTCGATCAGGGTCTGGCCCTCGGACTCGCCCTTGAAGAAGACCTCGACGACCGTGGGACCCGTCACCGTGACCTCCTGGGAGTTCCCGTCCGGCATCTGGAGGGTGAAGCGGCCCTCGCTCTCCGGGAACTCGTCGCGCTCCACCGTCGTCGGGGGCGGGTTCGGGATGTTGGCCGCACCCCCGACGGTGAATCCCGAATCGTTCCCGTTTTCGTCGAAGAGAGGAATCGGACCCGGCGCCCGGAAAGCCTCCCCGCTGGCCGGCGGCTTGTGACTGATGACGCTCTCCATCCGCATCGGATCCCGGTTGTGGAGTACCATGCCGTTCGGAAGCGCGAGCTCGAAGAAGACGTCGAAGAAGCTGTCGGCCGTCCCCGAGTTAGCGAACGGTGGCACGTCCAGGCGGCCGGGCTCGGTATTCTCGGTCTCCTCGATCTCGCCCAGGCTCTCCCGGTCGGAGTTGAGGCGGACCGTCACGTTTCCGATCGAGCTCGTGCCGCTCAGGTTCATCTCCACCATCTCGGTCTCGACCTCGTCGAGCTGGTCGTCGTCGTCGTCCTCGGCGACGCCCTCTCGTCCCTCGAAGAAGACCTCCACGGTGGTGGGCCCGCTCAGGCGCACCTTGTAGGTGGAGCCGTCCGGCCCATTGAGGGTGAACACCCCCTCGCTGTTGGCGAACTCGTCGACCTCCGTCTCCTCGACGACCTCGACGGTGACCTGGACGCTCGCGGAACCCGTGGCCCCGTCGCTGTCCGTGGCCGTCAGCGTGATCTCGTGGTCTCCCGTGCTGAGGGTCACCTGCAGCGTCCCGCCGGTCCCCAGCGTCCCGTCGACGCTCGAGGTCCAGACCAGGGCGGCGCCGGTGATCTCACCGTCCTCCTCGTCCTGCGCGGTTCCCTCGAGGGTGATCTGCACACCGGCCTGGAGCGTCGCCCCGTCCTGGGGCGAGACGATCGTGACGGTCGGCGGCTGGTTCGGCGTCGGCTCGTCGTCTCCGAAGAAGGGGCAACCGACCTGCCCCAGGCTCAGGGAGACTCCGAGGAGAAGGTGGGGGACGATCCGGGGCAGCGCGGAGAATGAGCCCATGGGTCTTCTCGGGTGGGTCGGGAGTCAGGCGGTGTCGGTCACGGCGCAGGGAGAGGGGTTACGGGGGAGGGGGTTCGGCCGAACAGTTCCACGGTATGTACGGTGCCCGCTCCCGTTCAAGGATTTTCTTTCGACCGCTCGCCGGTGGTCCGGGGTCGGCGGATGGGGAGCTTCGGACCAGCCCGGCGAGAGGAAGGGCAAGAGGCTGGCTTGAAGAGACGAGGGCGGCCGGAGGGGCGGGAAGGCCCGGCCGGATGGAAGCGGGCCGGAGGCCCGGGAGGAGGACCCGGGCGGGAGCCGGGCCGGTCGTGCGGAACGCTACTTCCCCGTCCGCTCCTCGTACGCCTCGATGGTGTCCAGTTCCCGGAGCGTCAGGCTGATCTGGTCCAGCCCCTCCAGGAGGCACTCCCGGCGGAAGGGGTCGATCTCGAAGGAGGCCACGGGGCCGCTCTCGTCCCGGACTTCCCGCTCCACCAGGTCCACGGTCAGCTCCATCCCCGGCTCGGCCCGGGCCCGGGCCAGGAGATCCTCCACGACCTCCGCCTCCAGGGTCACGGGAAGCATGCCGTTCTGGTAGCAGTTGTTCGTGAAGATGTCGGCGAAGCTCGGCGCGATCAGCGCCCGAATTCCGAAGTCCTTCAGCGCCCAGGGCGCGTGCTCCCTCGACGAGCCGCAGCCGAAGTTGCGACCGGCGATCAGGATCCGGGCCTCGTCGTATGGAGAGCGGTTCAGGACGAAGTCCGGATCCGGGCTCCCGTCCTCCCGGTAGCGCCAGTCGTGGAAGAGGAACTCCCCGTAGCCGGTGCGCTCCACCCGCTTGAGAAACTGCTTGGGAATGATCTGGTCGGTGTCCACGTCGGCCCGGTCCAGGGGCGCGGCCACGCCGGAGACCACGGTGAAGGGCTCCATCACGCCGCCTCCCATTCCCGGACGTCGACGAAGCGCCCGGCGACGGCGGCCGCGGCGGCCATCGGCGGGCTGACCAGGTGGGTTCGTCCTCCCCGGCCCTGCCGGCCTTCGAAGTTCCGGTTCGAGGTCGAGGCGCAGCGCTCGCCCGGCGCCAGGATGTCGGGGTTCATCCCCAGGCACATGGAGCAGCCGGCCTCCCGCCACTCGAAGCCGGCGGCGGTGAAGACCCGGTCGAGCCCCTCCTCCTCCGCGGCCCGCTTCACCGTCGTCGAGCCCGGGACCACCATGGCTCGGACCCGGGGGTGGACGCTCTCGCCCTCGACGACGCGGGCCGCGGCCCGGAGGTCCTCCAGACGGGCGTTGGTGCACGAGCCCAGGAACACCCGGTCGACCTCGATCCCGGTGATCGGGGTGCCGGGCTCCAGGGCCATGTACTCCAGGGCACGCTCGGCGGCCGCCCGTTCGTCGGGCCGGCTCTCCGGCGGCAGCTCGGGCACCCGACCCGTGACCGGCGCCGTCATCCCGGGGTTGGTGCCCCAGGTCACGACGGGCTCCAGGTCGGAGGCGTCGATCTCCACCCGGGCGTCGTAGCTCGCTCCGGGGTCGGTGGCGAGGCCGGACCACTCCCGCACGGCCTCGTCCCAGGCCTCGCCCTCGGGCGCCGCCGGGCGCCCCTCCAGGTACTCGAACGTGGTCTCGTCCGGCGCGATCATCCCGGCCCGGGCCCCGGCCTCGATCGACATATTGCACACCGTCATCCGGCCCTCCATGGAGAGCCCCCGCACGGCCTCCCCCGTGTACTCGACCACGTGGCCCCGGGCGCCGTCCACGCCGATCCGGCCGATGATGCCCAGGATCAGGTCCTTCGCCGTGACGCCGAAGGGAAGCGGGCCGTCGACGTGGATCTCCATCGTCCTCGGCTTGCGCTGGACCAGGCACTGGGTCGCGAGGACGTGCTCGACCTCGGAGGTGCCGATCCCGAAGGCCAGGGCGCCGAAGGCCCCGTGGGTCGAGGTGTGGGAGTCGCCGCAGACGATCGTCATCCCCGGCCGGGTCCGGCCCAGCTCCGGCCCGATCACGTGGACGATGCCCTGCTTCCGGCTCCGGATGTCGTAGAACTCGATGCCCGCCTCCTCCACGTTGCGCCGGAGGGTCTCGACCTGCTTCCGGGCCACCTCGTCGGCGATGGGAAGGCGCCGCTCGGTGGTGGGCACGTTGTGGTCCACCGTGGCGAGGCAGCGGTCGGGGCGCCTCACCTCTCTACCCGCTAACCTCAATCCCTCGAAGGCTTGAGGAGATGTGACCTCATGTAAGAGATGAAGGTCGATGTAGAGGAGCGCGGGCCCGTCGTCGTCGCCGTCGCCGGAGACGACGTGGGCCTCCCAGATCTTCTCGAAGAGGGTCTTCGGCATCGGTCCTCGCACAGGTGTGTGGTCGTCCGCTCCGGCGCGCCCGGGCTTCACGCCTCCGCTCCTTTCTCGACGGCCTCCACGAGGAGGGCGCCGAAGCTCCGGGTGTCCAGGGGCTCCCTTCCGGGAGCCGGTCCCGCCAGGTCCGCCGTCCGATGTCCGCCGGCCAGGACTTCGTCGACGGCCCGCTCCACGGCGGCGGCCGCCTCGGGCATCTCGAAGGTGTGCCGGAGCATGAGCGCCACCGACGCGACCGCGCCGATCGGGTTGGCCTTCCCCGTCCCGGCGATGTCCGGGGCGGAGCCGTGCACCGGCTCGTAGAGGTCGGTCTGCCCGCCCAGGCTGGCCGACGGCAGGAGGCCGAGGGAGCCGACGATCCCGGCCCCCTCGTCGCTCAGGACGTCGCCGAAGAGGTTCTCGGTGAGGACCACGTCGAAGCGGGCGGGTCGCAGGACCAGCTCCATCGCCATCCGGTCCACCAGCACGTGCTCCACCTCCACGTCGGGGTAGGCCTCGGCCGTCCGGCTCACGACCCGGCGCCAGAGCCGGGACGTCTCCAGGACGTTGGCCTTGTCTACGGAGGTGACCTTTCCATCGCGCTCCGACGCCGTCTCGAGGGCGACCCGGGCCACCCGCTCCACCTCGGGCTCCCCGTAGCTCAGGGTGTTCACCGCGGGGAGGCCCGCCTCTCCCTCCCTCCTGGGCTCTCCGTAGTAGAGGCCGCCCGCCAGCTCCCGGACGATGACGAAGTCCGTGCCCCGGACGATATCGTCCTTCAGGGGCGACGCGTCGAGAAGCGCGTCGGGGAGCCGGATGGGGCGGAGGTTCGCGAAGCATCCCAGGGCCTTCCGGAGTCGGAGGAGGCCGGCCTCGGGCTGCTGGGTCGCGGGTGCCCGAGCGGACGCGGGCGAGCCCACGGCTCCCAGGAAGACCGCGTCGGCTTCCAGGCACCGGGCCTCGGTGGCCGCCGGCAGGGGATCGCCCTCGGCCTCGACCGCGGCCCACCCCACCGCCCGTTCCTCGACGTCGACGTCCAGGCCGAAGCGCTTCCCCGTGGCCCGGAGCACGTCCAGGGCCACCAGCGTCACCTCCGGGCCCACCCCGTCGCCGGGGAGGGCCACGATGCGGGCGTCGGCCACTCAGACTCCCCAGAGCTCGAGGGATTCGTAGGAGCGGGCCTCCAGGGTCCGGGTGTGCTCGGCCTTGTCCAGGGCCCCCAGGAACGCCCGGACCGCCCCGTCCACCACGTCGGTGGAGGCCGCCCGGCCCGTGAAGACGTTTCCGTCCACCGCCACCCGGACGTGGACCTCGCCGACGGCGTCCCGCCCGGGGGTGGCCGCGTGGATCGAGAGGTCCCGGAGCTCGGTGACCGGGTCCACGAGCTCGTCGATGGCGGAGAAGGCCGCCGCGATGGGCCCGTCGCCCTCGCCGACCGCCTCCCGGGGCACCTCGTCCCGGACCCGGACCGCGACCCGGGCCCGGGAGGGCGAGCGGCCGCAGACGACCTCGAGCCCCTCCAGGTGGTGGGTCCGATCCACGTCCTCCATCGTCCCCTCGTAGTAGATGGCCACCAGGTCCTCGTCGAGGATCTCCTTCTTCCGGTCGGCGAGCATGACGAAGAGCTTGTACGCCCGGTCGAGCTGCTCGGGCTCGAGCTCGAAGCCCATCTCCTCGTAGCGGTTCTTGAGCGCCCGCCGACCCGAGTGCTTGCCCAGGACCAGGCGGCTCTCCTTCGCACCCACCATCTCCGGGGTCATGATCTCGTAGGTCATCCGGTTCTTCAGCATCCCGTCCTGGTGGATGCCGGCCTCGTGGGCGAAGGCGTTCTCGCCGACGATGGCCTTGTTCGGCTGGGGCCGGATCCCGGTGAGGTGGGCCAGGAGCTCGCTGGTCGGACAGATCTTGCGGGTATCGACGTCCGTCTCGAAGTCCCCGAGATCGGGACGTACCCGGAGCGCCATGACGACCTCCTCCAGGGAGGCGTTGCCGGCCCGCTCTCCGATCCCGTTCACCGTGCACTCCACCTGCCGGGCGCCGGCGCCGACGGCGGCCAGGGAGTTCGCCACCGCCAGCCCCAGGTCGTCGTGGCAGTGGACCGAGATCACGACGTCGTCGAGGCCCTCGACCCGGTCGTGCAGGGTGCCCAGGATCCGGGTGAAGTCGCGTGGAAGGGCGTATCCCACCGTGTCCGGGATGTTCACCGTCGTCGCGCCGGCGTCCACCGCCGTCTGTACCACCTCGCAGAGGAAGTCCAGGTCCGTGCGGGTGGCGTCCTCCGGCGAGAACTCCACGTCGTCGACTTCGGAGCGGGCCATGCGCACCGCCCGGTCGATCCGCTCCAGGGCCTCGGGCTTCTCGATCCTGAGCTTGTGCTCGAGGTGGATGTCCGAGGTGGCGAGGAAGACGTGGATCCGGGCACTCGTGGCGGGCTCCACGGCCTCGGCCGCGGCCCGGATGTCGCCTTCCTTGCAGCGGGCGAGGCCGGCCACGGTGAGACCGCTCACCTCCCCCGCGATGGTGGAGACCGCCCGCTTGTCCTGGGGCGAAGCCGCCGGGAATCCGGCCTCG
>CAZMPV010000009.1:0-19319 GCA_964567985.1 uncultured Gemmatimonadaceae bacterium | reverse complement strand
CCCCGACCCCCTCGACGCTCCTGGTCGCTCCTCCCGACCTGGGGTCCCTGGCCTACGCCAGCGTCCCCTCCTCGGCGACGCCTCCCGCCAGCCGCTCCACCGTGGCCACCGTCGCATCCACCACCCGGGCCATGAAGCGGTAATCGAGCGTCTCCGCCCGGTCGCTGGGCCGGTGGTAGTGGGGATTCCTCAGGAACGCGGTGTCGGTGATCATCAGGGCGGGGTAGCCCTCGGACCAGAACGAGGCGTTGTCCGAGAGCCGGGTCTGCCAGACGAGCCAGCCCCGGAAGGGGGTGCGGTGGGTCACGACCCGGAGGTCGGGGGCGGCCTCGGCGGCGCCCTCCCGGAAGGCCCGGATCGCCTCCTTCGACTTCCAGTCGCCGACGGCGGCCACCCAGTCGCCGCTGTCGGGAATGTCCTTCCAGCGGAGCAGACGGGGGATCCGCTGGGCCTCCCCCTCGGGCGTGGTGTAGCCGACCATCTCGAAGACGAGGCCGGCGGCGTACTCCACGCCCTCCTGCCGGGCCCGTGAGGTGAAGCGCCGGCTGCCGACGCGGTAGGTGAGGCCCTGCTGCTCCTCGAGGTTGAAAACCGCCAGCTCGACGGGCACCCGAAACCGAGACCCGCGAAGCAGCCTCGCGCACTCGAGGGCGGCGGCGACCCCGCTGGCGTTGTCGTCGGCGCCGGGCGAGCCCCGGACCGTGTCCACGTGGGCGCCGATCAGGACCCGGGGCGCGTCGGGGTCGTCGGCGGGCAGCCCGGCAAGGAGATTCTCGTAGACTCGCCCCTCATGGGTGAAGGAGAGGCGGTCGGGTCCGTATCCGAGCTCGGAGAGGGCGTCCTCGGCGTAGCGGAGGGCGTCTTCCAGGGCCCCAGGAGAGGTCCGGGGATGCCGCTCGCCCTCGAGGGCCCGGACGTGGGTTTCGAGGCGATCGGGGGAGGCCCCGCCCACCTCAGCGCGCGCCGCCCCCGACGCCGGTCATCTCCCAGAAGTCGATGCCCCCGGACTGATGTCCGAGGCGGACCGTCGCCACCCGCTCGAGGCTCCGGAGGTCGAAGACGTCCAGGGTGCCCCGGGTGGAGCCCACGGCCTCGTTGGAGACGAAGGCGTAGCGGCTGTCAGGGCTGGCCACCACCCCGTGGGTGACGGGCTCGGAGGCGTCGATCCGGGCCAGCTCCTCGCCGGTGTCCAGGTCGAAGACGGCGATCGCCTGCTCTCCCTTGAGGGTGGCTACCAGGTGCTCGCCGTCGGCGGTGGCCTCGAGGTTGTAGGGGGCCTTCCCCGTGGGGAACCGGCGGACGACCTCCCAGGTCTCGGTGGAGACCTCCAGGACCTCGTCGTTCTTGTTGCACGCCACGTAGACGAAGCGGTCGGCCCGGCGACCCGTGGAGGGCTCGGCCCATGTGGGCGAGCAGACCGACTGGAGGTCCGCCGCGGGCACGACGTCCTCGACCCGCTCCGAGGTGGCCCGGTCCCGTCGCGCTCCGGTGTTCGACAGCGCCAACGACCGCTCCCGGCCCGGGGCCACCGAGAAGCGCTTGGTGACCTCGAAGGTCCGGGTGTCGATCTCCACGAGCTGGTCCGAGTGCATGCAGACCGAGTACTGCTTCGTGCCCGATTCGTCGACCCGGCTGCCGTGGGGCATGAGGCAGGTCGTGACCCGGGTGATCTCGGTCATCTCGGGGGTGTGGACCACCGAGACGTCCGAGGGCACCATGTCCCCGTGGAGGTTGAAGTTCGCGGCCAGCAGGAACTCGCCGTCGGGCGTCAGGCCCATGGTGGCGGGGAAGCGGCCGAGCTCGACCCGACTCACCAGGGAGTCCGAGCCCGTCCGGAACTTCCAGACGTAGCCGTACGGCGTGCCGTGGGCGATGCTCACGTACCAGTGGCGACCGTCAGGGGCCACGGCGATCCCGTGGGCGCCGTCGATGTCGCCGGGCATGACGCCCACGGAAATCGTGTTCTCGACCTCGGCGCCCTCGCCCGGGGTGAAGGCGACCCGGCTCACGTTGTCCGAGGACTCGTTGGCCACGTACATCCGGTAGGTCGGCGTGGCCGCCCGACGCATCCGCTCCGCCGTGCCCTCTCCGGCCTCGGCCTCGCCGGGGAAGTCCGCCGGCTCGGGGGCCTGGGTCTCCTCGAGGCTGGCGCCGCACGCCACGAGCCCGAGGGCCGCGGTCAGGACGATGCCGACCCGGGCGACCCGGTACCCCCGTCGGCGCTCCGGTCGCGGGTCCGCGCGTCTCTCGATCATGGAATCACCGCCTCCGGCTCCTCGGGCTCGACACGCACGATCCAGAGACCCGAGTTCAGGTCCGAGACGAAGACCCGGCCGTCGTAGGGCTGGGGGCCCCACGCCATCGCCTGGTTCGGCGTGAAGCCGTCGGCCGTGGCCGTGGGGAACCAGGCGAGCTCCCGGCCCTGCTCGTAGAGGTCGCCCCGGAGCTCGCCCGAGACGTCCACCACCCGGAGACCGGCCTGGTAGTACGCCACGTAGAGCTTGTCGTCGGCGGCCCAGAGGTTGTGGGCTCCGGCCTCGGGCACCTCGTAGCGGGCCACCTGCTCGGGGTTCTCCGGATCGCTCATGTCCAGGACGTGGACGTAGCCCCGGGGACCCTCCAGGTGCTCCCCGGAGCGGGCCACGCACGTCTCGCAGCCGAAGACCTCGTCGCCGACGAAGAGGTAGGTGTTGCCGTCGGAGTTCGTGTAGGGGAAGGCGACGTGGGTGTTGCCCCACTCCCCGGGGAGGTCCGTGTAGGAGTAGCTGCTCACCACCGCCGGATCGGTGGGCGTGCCCCCCCAGCGGCCGTCGCCCACGTCCAGGACGTAGACGCCGTCGTCCCAGTACGAGACGTAGGCGAGGCCGTCCACGACCCAGATGTCGTGGAGGTACTTGCCGGCCCGGTCGATGCCCCAGCGCCCGACCTCGGTCGGGGCCGACGGATCCGAGATGTCGACGATGTGGACGTCCAGGGTCCCGTCGTGGATCGCGTAGACCAGGTCGTCCACGATGAAGGTGTTGTGGACGCCGCCGGTCAGCGTCTCCGTGTACTCGGAGAGGACGGTCGGGTGGGCCGGGTCGGTCAGGTCCAGCAGCACGAGGCCGTTCCGCCGGTCCGAAGCGCCCTCCCGGGTGATCACGGCGATCGAGGCGTCGTCGTTCACCTTCACGTCGTTCACCACGCGGGCGTCGACGACGATCGAGTCGGTCAGCATCGGGCTCTCGGGGTCGGTCACGTCCCAGGCGAACATCTTCTGGCCGCCGGCGTGGGTGCCGACGTAGGCGTAGTCCCGCCCGTCCCGGCCCTCGAAGACCCAGAGGTCCGAGCTCGGATGGTGGGAGACGAGCCCCTGGCCCACCTTCCGGACCTCGTGCTCCACGTCCCTGGGCTCGACGCTGACCAGCGCCTCGGTCGACACCGCCCCGGCCGAGGCCACCACCCGGTAGGCGCCGGCGTCCTCGGCCACGAAGGCCCCGTCCCGGTGGACCGACGCGCCGGGGGCGTCCCGGGTCCCGGTCCCGCTCACCGAGTACGTGAGCGGCACGTCCTCGACCCGGTTCCCGTCGCCGTCCCGGGCCACGGCCTCGAAGCGGACCACGTCACCGGTGCGGACCGACGGGCTCTCCGGGGTGAGCTCCACGCTCCGGACCGGATTCTCCCGGACCCGCACACCGAGGGTGCCCTGCACGCCCTCGGCCGTGGCCACCAGGGTGGCCGTCCCCGCCGAGCGTCCCCGGGCGTAGCCCTCGTCGGTGACCGACGCCACCTCGGGGTTCCGGCTGCTCCAGCGGATCTCGACCGTGGCGCGCTCCCGGCCCTCGGCGGTCAGGGCCCGGGCCCGGAGGGGGATCGAGGTGCCCGTGAAGAGCCGGCCGCCCGGCTCGGCGATCTCGACGCTGGCCACGGGGGCGCCCTCCACCACCACGGGCGTTCGAAAGACCTTCGGCCGGGGGGAGCCCCGGCCGTCCTCGGGCGGGGCCAGCACGGCGACGATCATCTCCGTGCTCCCCTCGGCCAGCCCCACCATGCGACCGTTGGAGACCGTGGCGGTCCGGTCCTGGAGGTAGTGAACGACCCGGGCGCCCTCCACGGCCCGGCCGTCCTCGTCCACCGGCGTCACGCTCAGCGACGACACCTGGAGGGTGTCCCCGACCTGGAGGGTCACCGGCGAGGGCTCGACCCGGACGTCGATGACCCGGGCGCCCGCCTGGATCGGCGGAGGGTATTCCGCGGGGGTCTCCGCCTCCTCGGCCGGCTGGGCCTCGGCGGCCTCCTCTTCTCCGCCCTCCTCCTCCGCGGCGGGGGCCTCGGCTTCGTTCGGGGCGGGGGCCTCGCTGGTTCCGGGGGCGCCGGCGGCGCAGCCCAGGGCGAAGACGAGGCCGAACGCGAGCAGGCTCCTCAGATGCGTCATCTACGGATCTCCGTGGGCGCGGACGATGGGCGGTGCGTGGAATAGAGATATGGTCCCGGCGGACGTCAGGTTCCCGCCGCCCGGAGCGTGAAGTTCCCGGGAAGGGCCGCGCCGGCGGGGCCGCGAGGAGACCCGAAGCGAGGGGTCAGCCCCACTCGTCGTCGTCCCAGTCCTCCTCGTCGCCCTCCTCCTCGTCCTCTTCCTCGTCCCAGTCCTCGTCGTCCTCGTCCCAGTCTTCGTCTTCGTCGTCTTCCTCGTCGTCGTCCCAGTCGTCGTCGTCCCACTCCTCGTCGTCCCAGTCGTCCTCTTCGTCCAGCGACATGGAGGGGATCTCGGGGTCGAGCTCGTCGTCGATCCAGGGGGTCGGCTCGGTCATGTTCGGGCTCTCGTCTCGCAGAGGGTGAAGATGCCGATGGACTCGGTGGGTTTCACGGCCAAGCTACCCGTGACAAGGGGAATGTCAAGCGGTCGTTCGGCCCGCCGTTACAGCCCGTTCTCCGGGTCTCCGTCGGGCCCGGCGGCCGGGCCGTTTCCGTCGTCGGGAAGCTGGTAGAGCGGGCGCGGCTCGAGCTGGAACGTCACGTGCTGGATCCCGTGGTTCGCCATCCGGCCCTGGATCTCGTCGAGGACGCGCCGCTGGTGGCGGGGATCGTCGATCACGCCGTGGCCGCTCAGGGCCACGAAGCCGCTGGTCAGGGTCCAGACGTGGAGGTCGTGGACGTCGTGGAGGTCGGAGATCTCCCGGAGGTCGGCCAGGACGTCCTCCACGTCGATGTGGGACGGCGCCGCCTCCAGGAGCACGTCGGTGGCCTCCCGGACCAGGCGCCAGGCGCTGACCAGGATGAGCAGGGCGATGAACACCGAGATGAGGGGGTCGGCCGGCATCCACCCCGTGAAGAGGATGATCAGACCGGCGGAGATGGCGCCGATCGAGCCCAGGAGGTCGCCGATGACGTGGAGGTAGGCGCCCCGCAGGTTGAGGTTCTCGTCGGCGTGGGAGTGGAGGAGGAAGGCGCCGGCCACGTTGACGCCGAGCCCGACCGTGGCCACGGCCAGCATGATCGGGGCGTCCACCGCGTGGGGCTCCTGGAAGCGCTGCCACGCCTCCCAGCAGATGAAGCCCGCCATGACCAGGAGCGCGGCGCCGTTGACCAGGGCCGCCAGGATCTCGAGCCGGACGTAGCCGTACGTCTTCTCCGGGCTCGGGGGCCGCTGGGCGAAGCGCATCGCCACCAGCGAGAGGGCCAGGGCGCCCACGTCGGTGAACATGTGGCCGGCGTCGGCCAGGAGCGCCAGGGAGTCGGCGAGGATCCCGCCCACGACCTCGGCGACCATGAAGACGCCGGTGATCCCGATGACCAGGACGAGGCGGCGGGTCTCCGTCTCCCGGACCATCATGCCGGCGGCCCCGTGGCCGTGGCCGGCGTGGTCGTGGCCGGCGTGGTCGCGGCTCGGACTCATCTCACGCGTCCGCCGAGAGGGCCCGCTTCAGCATGACGGGGCGGGGGTCGCGACCTCGACGACGGGGCGGCGCTGCGTGGGCGAGGGGTCGGCCAGCGACTCGGCGCACATTCGCGGCTCGAGGAGTTGAGCGGATCGACGGACACGGGCTGCTGGAGTCGGGCTCCCAGCGTCCCTATGCTTCGGGGCCCGGCCGGCCACCTCCGGACGGCCGGCGGACCGGACCCCGGGAACCTAACCCGCCCGGGACCCGTTCATCCAGACCGTCGCCGGCCGGAGGAGGCCGAGGATGCCGTCCTTCCAGGAACGAGTTCGCCGGATCGTCTTCTCGATCCCCGAGGGACGGGTGTGCAGCTACGGGACGGTCGCCGAGCTGGCCGGAAGCCCCCGGGCGGCCCGGGCCGTCGGCGCCGCCCTCCGGGCCATCGACGACGAGGACCTTCCCTGGTGGCGGGTCGTGAGCGCCCGGGGAACGATCTCCACGAGCAGCGTCGACCACACCGCCCAGCTCCAGCGGGCGCTGCTGGAGGACGAGGGCGTGACCTTCGACGAGGGGGGACGGATCGAGATGGAGGTCCATGCCTGGCCGGGGGACCGTGATACCCCTTGACCGGTTAGGCATACCTCGCTAAGGTGTCGACACCTGAGCGAGCAAGGTATGAGCCCCTTTCCGGGAGCCCGGCCATGACCGGAAGCAACATCTTCACCGGCACCCTCGACCTCCTGATCCTCCAGACCCTGAGCGGCGGGCCGCTTCACGGCTACGCCATCGGTCGCTGGATCCGGGAGCGGAGCGAGGGCGTGCTCGACGTGGAGGAGGGCGCCCTCTACCCGGCCCTGCATCGCCTGGAGGGCCGGGGCTGGCTCTCCTCGGAGTGGGGGAAGACCGACACGGGTCGCCGGGCCAAGTTCTACCGGCTCACCGAGGCCGGCGAGGAGGCCCTGGAGGAGGAGCGGCGGCGCTGGGAGGCCCACTCCGACGCGGTCGCCGCCGTGCTGGGGAGCCCCCCGGCGTGAACCTCTTCGGGGGCGATCCCGAGGGAGACGTCCGGGACGAGATCGAGCACTACCTGGACCTCCGGACCCGGGAGTTCATGGAGCAGGGGATGGACGAGGAGGAGGCCCGGGCCGCGGCGCGCCGGGCCTTCGGCGACGTCGAGCGGATCGAGGCGGAGACGGTCCGCCTGGCCCGCCGGCGAACGATCCTGGAACGGTGGAGGACGACGATGGGTGGATGGGCGCAGGATCTCCGGTTCTCGGTCCGGACGGTGGTCCGGAACCCACTCTTCTCGGCGGCGATCGTGGCGACCCTGGCCCTGGGCATCGGGGCGACGACGGCGGTCTTCAGCGTGGTGGACGCCACGCTGCTCCGGCCCCTTCCCTTCGAGGACACCGACCGGCTCGTCTTCCTCCGGGGCTACGCCGACACCCCGGAGGGCGTCCGCTTCCGGGGCGGCTCCTACCCCGAGATCCTGGACTGGGAGGAGGGGGCGTCCTCTTCCTTCACCGACGTTGCGGTCGTGGACGGCGTCACGGTGTCCCTGACCGGCGAGGGCGACGCCGAGCGGGTCGGGGGTGAGATCGTCTCGGGCGGCTTCTTCGAGCTCCTGGGCGTCGAGCCTCTCCGGGGACGGGTCTTCGACGCCGCCGAGGCCCGGGCCCCGGACGACGCCCCGGTGGTGGTCATCGGCCACGACCTCTGGGAACGCCGCTTCGGGCGGAGCGACGACGCCCTGGGCGCCACGCTCCGGGTCAACGACGTGCCCCTGACCGTCGTCGGCGTCATGCCCGAGACCTTCCAGGGGCTCAACTTCGCCTCCGAGCTCTGGATCCCGGAGACCCAGATGTGGGCGCTGGGCGTGGCCGGCGGCGATCCGGACGACCGGGGCAGCCGCTGGCTCGGAGCAGTAGGCCGCCTGGCCCCCGGGGTCGAGCTCGAGGCCGCCCAGGGTGAGCTCGACCGGGTCGCCGCGAGCCTGGCGGAGGCCCACCCGAACTTCAACCGGGACCGGGGCGTGATGGCCCAGCCGGTCCGGGACGTGATGCTCGGCAGCTCCGAGACGCTGGTCCTGGTGCTCCTGGGCGCGGTGGGGCTGGTGCTCCTGATCGCCTGCGCCAACGTGACGAACCTCCTGCTGGTCCGGGCCACGGGCCGGGGCCGGGAGGTGCTCATGCGGCTGGCTCTCGGGGCTGGTCGGAAGCGCCTGGTACGGCAGTTCGTCACCGAGAGCCTCCTGCTGGCGGCGCTGGGGACCGGCGCCGGCCTCCTGGTCGCGGTCTGGGGCATCCGGGCCCTGGAGTCCACGATTCCGGCCGGCCTCTTCCCCGGCTTCGTCGAGGTGACGATGGACCCGAGGATCTTCGCCTTCGCCGTGGGGCTGCTCCTGGTCACCGGGGTGGTCTCGGGGCTGGCGCCTGCCCTGAACGCCTCCCGGCTGGACATCTCGGCGGGACTCAAGGAGGGGGCCCGTGGAGCGGTGGAGGGCGGCACCGGCCGGCGGGGCTTCGGGCTCCGGAGTCTCCTGGTGGTGGGCGAGGTCGCCCTGGCCCTGGTGCTCCTGGTCGGTGCCGGCCTGATGCTCCAGAGCTTCCGGAACCAGCTCGCGGTGGACCCCGGCTTCGACGCGGATCGGGTCGTGGGCTTCAGCGTCCAGCTCCCGGAAGCGGCCTACCCCGATTCGACGGTCGTGCCCTTCGCCCGGCAGCTCGTCCGGGAGGTGGAGGGGCTGCCCGGGGTCCAGGATGCGTCTCTGGCCACCGATCTGCCCCTCGGCGGCAGCGCGAGCGCATTCTACACCTACCTTCCCGACCGCCCCGACGAGGAGATCCGGACGTATCGTCACAGGGTCCAGCCGGGCTTCTACGAGACCATGGGCATCCAGGTGCTCCGTGGGCGGGCGTTCCGGCCCGACGAGAGCGAGCCCGGCGTCGACGTGGTCATGATCAGCGAGGCGTACGCCGAGCGCTTCTTCGCCGACCGGAACCCGGTGGGTGAGTCGATCCTCCTGGGCTCGATGCCCTTCCGGATCGTCGGCGTGGTGGAGTCGGTCCGCTACCGGGACCTCACGTCGAACATCGTGGGCGGAGAGGACGACCCCGACGTCTACTATCCGTGGGGCCGGTCTCCCAGCCGATTCCTCGACGTGGCCGTCCGGACCGGAGCGGACCCGGCGTCGCTCCTCCCCGCGATCCGGAACGTCGTGGCCCGGCAGGATCCCAGCCTGCCGGTCTACAACGCCGCCCCTCTCTCGCAGAACCTCCGTCAGCAGACCGGCCAGGCCCGCTTCGGCTCGTTCCTCCTGGGCACGTTCAGCGTCCTGGCCCTCCTCCTGGCCGCCGTCGGCATCTACGGCGTGATGGCCGTGAGCGTCGGGCGCAGGACCCGCGAGATCGCCCTGCGCATGGCGATGGGGGCCGACGCCGGGGGCGTGACCCGGATCGTCGTGGGCCAGGGGATGAGGCTCGTCGGCGGGGGCCTGGTGATCGGGCTCCTGGGCGCCCTGGTCCTGAGCCGGACCCTCTCCACCTTCCTCTTCGGCGTGGAGCAGATCGACCCGCCGACCTACGCCGCGGTGGCCCTGAGCCTGGCCGCCGTGGGGCTCGCCGCGTCCTGGATCCCGGCCCGACGGGCCACCCGGATCGAGCCCCAGCAGGCCCTGACGGTGGAGTGATGGCGCCCTTCGGGCGGGACCCGGAGCGGGACGCCCGGGACGAGATCGAGTTCTACCTCGAGATGCGGGCCCGGGAGTTCATGGCCGAGGGCATGGACGAGGAGGAGGCCCGCCGGGCGGCCCGGGAGGTCTTCGGCGATGTGGAGAGGATCGAGGCCGAGGTCCGGGAGATGACGGCGCGCCGCCAGCTCCGGCGGAGGTGGACCGAGCGGGCCACCGCCTGGCTCGGCGACGTCTCCTTCGCGCTCCGGGGGCTGGCCCGGAACCCGGGCTTCGCCGGCGTGGCCGTGCTGACCCTGGCCCTGGGGATCGGCGCGAACACAGCGATCTTCAGCCTGGTGGACACGGTGCTGCTCCGGCGCCCGGCGGTGGAGAGCCCGGAGGAGCTCGTCACGGTGTACACGACGTGCCGCGACGGCGAGCCCCGCTGCGCCTCGTCGTGGCCCGACTTCCGGGACTACCGGGAGCAGACGTCGTCGCTGGCCGGCCTGGCCGCCTACTCCTGGGTGCCGCTGAGCGTGGGGGGCGAGACGTCCCAGGCGACCCTGGCCACGGGCCAGCCCGTGAGCGGGAACTACTTCGAGCTCCTGGGGGTGGGGCCGGCCCTCGGTCGGTTGATCCAGCCCACCGACGACGAAGCCGGGGCCGACGCCGCCGTGGCGGTCCTGGCCCGCGACTTCTGGCGGGACCGCTTCGGGGGTGATCGGGAGGTGGTGGGCCGGAGAATCCTGCTGAACGGGAGCCGCTTCACGGTCGTGGGCGTGGCGCCGGAGGGCTTCCGGGGCGTGGACCTCCAGGGCGAGCCCGACGTCTGGCTCCCCATGCGGGCCGGGCCCCTCCTCGGAGAGTCGGCCGGGAGCGTGGCCGTCGACGACATCCTGGAGCAGCGGGGCCACCGCTGGATTCCGGCCCTGATCGGTCGCCGGGCTCCGGGCGCCTCGATCGAAGGGGTCCGGGAGGAGCTCCGGACCGTGGCGGCGCGCCTGAACGACGCCTACCCCGACGCCCGGGGAGACCGCACCGTGACGGTCGATCCGGCCGAGCGCTACGCGCTGCCGAGCTTCGGTGGCGACGCCCTGGTCCGCTTCGTCGGGCTCCTCGGCGGGGTCGTCGCCGTCGTGCTCCTCCTCGCCTGCGCCAACCTCGCCAACCTGTTGCTGGCCCGGGGGGCCGGTCGGGCCAGGGAGATCGGCATCCGCCGGGCGCTGGGCGCGGGACGGGGACGTCTCGTCCGACAGCTCCTGGTGGAGAGTCTTCTGCTGGCCGGGATCGGCGGAGCGGTGGGGCTGGGCGTGGCCCGGGCCCTGATGGCGCTGCTCCGGGGCTTCGAGCTCCCGGGGTTCGTCACCGTGGCTTCCCTCGATCCGGGCCTCGACGGCCGGGTCCTCGGCTTCACCGCCCTCCTCTGCGTCGTCACCGCCGTCCTCTTCGGGCTGATTCCCGCGCTGAGGGCGACCGGCGGGAACGTGATTCCCGCGCTCAGGAGCCAGGCGTCGGACCGGGGCCCGGGCTCCCAGCGGCTCCGCAAGGGCCTGGTCGCGCTCCAGGTGGCGCTCTGCGTCGTGCTCCTGGCCGGCTCCGGCCTCTTCCTCCGCACGCTGCAGCGGGCGCTCTCCTTCGACGCGGGCTTCGACGCGGAAGGCGTGGCCGCCGTCCGCTACAACCTGGGCTTCCTCCGCTACGGCACCGACGAGGCCCAGAACTTCGTCCGCCGCGTCGAGGAGCGGGCCGGCGCCCTGCCCGGCGTGCGCACGGCGACCCACTCCAGCCTCGTGCCGCTGCAGGCCGGCGGACACATCGGCTTCGGCCTCGAGGTCGAAGGCTACCAGCCCGCCCCCGACGAGGAGATGCGCGCGGAGCTCGTGGTCGCCCGCCCGGGCCTCTTCCGGGCCCTGGGGATCCCCATCCTCCAGGGGCGCGGCATCGAGGCCGGAGATCGGACCGGCTCTCCACGGGCGGTCGTCGTGAACGAGACGATGGCCCGGCGCTGGTGGCCCGGCGGGAGCGCCGTCGGCGGCCGGGTCGTCATGGGCGGCGGGGAGCCCTTCAACGTGGTCGGAGTGGTGGCGGACGTTCGCTGGCGGGGCCTGGAGCGGGCGCCCGAGCCCCGGGTCTTCCTCTCCGTGGACCAGTTCCCCTCCATGGCCCTCGACGACTTCATCACCCTGGTGGTGGACGCCGAGCGGAACGCCGCCAGCATGCTTCCGGAGCTCCGCTCGATCTTCCGGGAGCTCGAGCCCCGGCTGGCCCTGACCAGCGTCCAGACCATGGAGGACGTGGTCGACCGGGTCCTGGCGTCTCAGCGCATGGGCGCGCTCCTCCTCTCCACCTTCGGCGCCCTGGCGCTGCTGCTGGCGGTGGTCGGCGTCTACGGCGTGGTGAGCTACACCGTCCGGCAGGGAGCCCGGGAGATCGGCATCCGGATGGCCCTGGGAGCCGACGGAGGCCGGGTGGTGCGGGGGGTGCTCGCGCAGATCGCCGGGCCGGTCGTCCTCGGCGCCGCCGCCGGCCTGGCCGCCGCGCTCGCCCTGGCCCCCGCAGCCGAAAGCTTCCTCTTCCGGACGAGCCCCACGGATCCGGCGACCTGCGGCGGCGTCCTGGTTCTGCTTCTGGCCGTGGCGGCCGCCGCGGCCTTCGTCCCGGCCCGCCGCGCCACCCGGGTCGACCCGGTCGAGGTCCTCGGCTCGGAATAGAGGGAGCGACTCCGGACGCGTCCCGTCTGCGGCGCGCGGCCGGGTCGCCGCCCCGGTGGGTCGGCCCCGTCGTGGCTCCCGGCGCCGGGAATCCTTAGACTTCCTCGTGTTTATATTGGGCGACGGGAAGTCGTCCAGAGGAAGTCCCGAGCCGGAGAGAGGGAGCCATGCGATCGAGCCTGCTTCGCGCCGCGGCCGCGGCGCTCGTGGTGGTCACCGTCGCCTGCGAGATGCCCCGGGCCTTCGGCGACGCCGACTCGATCATCGTGGCCGCCCGCCCGGACCTCTGGAGCGAAGTCGCGGACACCGTCCAATCCGTCCTCGAGCCCAGGATCTTCACGGTCCGCCGGGAGCGGACCTTCACGCTGACCCACCAGGACCCCACGGCCGAGAGCTGGGGGCGCCTCCAGCTCTTCCGCCAGGAGCTGGCCATCGGCACGCCCCGGGATCCGTGGATCGCCGACGTCGTCGAGAAGTGGGACGGCGACGAGCCGATCTCGCCGCCCCAGATCATTCAGACCCAGGACGTCTGGGCCCGGAACCAGCTCGTCACGGCCCTGGTGCTGCCGGAAGAGAACACCCGGGAGGCGCTCCTTGGACTCCTGGAGCCCCTCCACGAGCTCCTCGACGAGCAGTACCGGGACTTCGCCGTTCGGCGCATGTTCGTCTCCGGACGGGACACCGCCCTGGCCGACAGCCTCCAGCGGGAGCACGGCTTCCGGCTCTCCGTGCCCCGGGTCTACCAGTACGTCTCCCGGGACTCGGTCTTGATCTTCCGGAATGACAACCCGGACCCCTCGGAGCTGATCCGCCAGGTCACCATCTCCTGGCGGAGCCCGATCCCCGAGTCCTTCCCCTCGGACTCGATCCTGGAGTGGCGGAAGGCGCTGGCCCAGGAGTACTACTCCTATCCCCAGGTCCTGGACACCACCCACATCCAGCGGCGATCCGGCGAGTTCAACGGTCGGCAGATGCGGGAGGTCCAGGCGGTCTGGGCCAATCCGCCGGACGACCAGTTCCCGGCCGGGGGTCCCTTCATCTCCCGGGCCGTCCGCTGCGGAGAGCAGGACCGCCTCTACCTCCTGGACGCCTGGCTCTACGCCCCCCAGACGGAGAAGTACCAGTACATGATCCAGCTCCAGACCATCCTCGACTCCTTCCGCTGCGAGGCGGGATGAGGGGGAGACGGTCTCGCCTCCGGCTCAGAACCGCCCCAGCACCTCCTCGAAGAGCCGCTCCCGCAGCTCGACCCGGAGCGCGTCGGTGTCCGGGGGCTCGTCCCCCGATCCCACGGTGTTGAAGGCTCCGACGACCCCCGCCCCGGACTCGGGATCGATGTAGAAGAAGCTCCGGTACGCCTTCTGGGACCCGGTGTGTCCGACGTAGCGGCGCCCGTCCCGCTCCAGGACGAAGAAGCTCAGCCCCATCCACTCCCGCCGCCCGGCTTCCTCGTCGACGGGAACGACGGGCCTCCACATCTCCTCCAGCGAGCCACGGGCCAGGACGCCGTCCGGCGCCCCGGGCCACCCTTCGACGCCGGGGCCGTAGCCCAGGAGGAAGTGGAGCCAGCGGGCCAGGTCCGGGACCGACGCGTTGAGCCCTCCGTTGGAGACCGTGATCCCCGTGTCGAAGTCCAGGCCGTTCGGCCGGGGAACCCCGTCCTCGACCACGTAGTTGTTCGAGCGCCGGTGTAGCAGGTGGTAGGGCGTGTGGTCGAAGTAGGCCGACTCCATGCCCAGGGGGCGCAGGACGTTCTTCTCGAGGTAGACCTCGATGTCCTCACCGGTGAGCCCTTCGATGATCCGGCCCAGGAAGACGATGCCCGGGTTCGAGTACTGGAACCGGCTCCCGGGCTCGAAGTGGATCCGGGTGTAGGGGATCATGGCCACGAGCTGCTCCCAGCGGGTGGGCTCGTGGGGATGCCACGCCTCGCCCCCGGCCCAGGGCCAGGTGGGCGAGCGGAAGCCGGCCGAGTGGCTGAGGAGCATCCGCAGGGTCACGGCCTCCATGGGGCCGTATGGATTGTGGACGCCCCGGAGCTCGGGCAGGTGTCGGACGACGGGGTCGTCGAGGGAGAGGAGGCCCCGGTCCCGGAGCTGCATCAGGGCCACGGCGGTGAGCGTCTTGGTGATCGACGCCCAGTGGTAGATCGTGCCCCCCTCCACCGGCCGGTCCCGGTCCAGGTCGGCCGTCCCGTGATGGAGGCGGCGGACGACTTCGCCCCGATATGTCAGATAGAGGCTCCCGCCCACGACCCCCCGGGCCTCCATCTCCCCGGTCAGCCAGGAAGCGACCTCCTCCCAAGCCCGGGCCACCTCCCCAGGCGGATCGCCGGGCTCCTGGGCTCCGAGGGCGGGAGACGCCGGGCCGGCGTACGCCACGAAGGCCGAGAGGACGACCCCCAGAAGAAAGACGGCCGGGCGGCCGGCGGCCAGGCGCCGGCGGGCGAGCCGCCCCCCGCTGCCGCTCCCGCTCACGCCCACACGTCCGCGTGCTCGACCGCGAATTCCCGGAAGGAAGTGGGCGGGCGACCCAGGACCTCGTCGATGGTGTCGGTGGCTTCGATCCGCCACCCGTCCCGCATGGAGCCGTAGACCCGGAGGATCGTCTCGGCCTCCTCCTCGGTGCGGCCCCGCTCCCGGAGGATCGTGCCCATGACGTCGTCGTCCACCTCCCGGTACTCCACGGGTCGGCCGGCCGCCTCCGAGAGGATTCCGGCGGCCTCGTAATGGTCCAGGGCCTCGGGTCCGGTCAGCGTGTAGGTTCGCCCGAAGTGGTCCGAGGTCGTCAGGACCTCGGCGGCCACGGCGGCCACGTCCCGGGCGTCCACGAAGCTCACCCGGCCCCGACCCGCCGGCAGGGCGAAGGAGCCTTCGGACCGGATGCCTTCGAGGACGTAGCCCTGGGAGAAGTTCTGCATGAGCCAGTTGGGCCGGAGGAAGGTCCACTTCACGCCCGTCTCCTGGACGTGGCGCTCGACCCGCCGGAGGTGGAGGTCGTCCACCCGCTCCGCCGACATCGCCGACAGCAGCACCACGTGCCGGCTCCCGGACTGGACCGCCCAGTCCAGGAAGGGGATCAGCGTCTCGGTGTGGTGGGGGTCGAAGGGCGCCGGCACGACGAAGAGCCGGTCCGACCACTGGACCGCCGCGTCGTAGGTGTCCGCCCGGTGGTAGTCGAGCTCCACGACCTCGACGTCCTCGGCGAAGGTCTCCCGGGCCCGGTCCGGCGAGCGGGTGCCCGCCCGGACGCCGACGTCCCGCTCCCGGAGGCGCCGCACCAGCTCGCGGCCGACCTTGCCGGTGGCTCCGGCCACCAGGATGTTTTCGTTCATGGCTGGTCCCGCTTCTTCGGCGAACCGCCGACGGCGGGTCGCACCGGTCGGAGTCTCCGGGCAGCGTCCCGGGAAACCCAAAGTAAAGAAGAAGCCGCCCCTTTCGCATCCCGGAGGCAGAATGAGCGAGCACGCGGTCACCGTGGCCCTGGTCACCGGGCTCTTCCACGACGATCCCGAAGGTGAGCGACTGCGGGCGCGGCTCGGCGAAGCCCGGGACGCCGGCGCCGAGCTCGCCGTCCTGCCCGAGCTGCCCCTGAACCGGTGGTGCCCGGCCACCCGGGAGCCGTCGGAGGAGGACGCCGAAGGCCCGGTGGGGCCCCGACACCGGCTCCAGTCCGACGCCGCCCGGGACGCGGGCATCGCCCTTCTCGGCGGCGCCATCGTCCGGGACCCCGGGGGCGGGCGACGCCGCAACGAGGCGCTCCTCTTCGACGCCGCCGGCGACCGGCTCTACGACTACGCCAAGGTCCACATCCCCCACGAGGAGGGCTTCTGGGAGGCCGACCACTACGACGCCGGCGACGAGCCCCCCGCCGTGACGACGCTGGAGGTGGGCGACGGCCGCCGCCTCGAGGTCGGCGTCCAGATCTGCTCGGACATCAACCGGCCCCAGGGCTCGAGCCTCCTGGCCGCCCTGGGCGTGGAGCTGATCCTGGTGCCCCGGGCGACGCCGCCCGAGAGCTACGGGCGGTGGCGGCGGGTGATGCGAGCGGCGGCCGAGACCTCCCCGGCGTACGTCGTCTCCGTGAACCGGACCGGCGGCGAGGGGGAGATGATCGGCGGCCCGTCGGTGGCGATCGGCCCCGACGGCGAGGTGCTCCTGGAGACCGAGGAGGCGGTGGCCACCGTCGAGGTCTCGCCCGGGGCCGTCGAGGCGGCGCGCCAGGCGTATCCGGGCTACCTCTCCCGGCGGCCCGGGGTCTACGCGGAGGGGTGGAAGCGGGCCCTCAACCGACCGTGACGATCCGCCCCTTCCCGGCCGGGTCCATCTCCCTGACCGGCCGGTCCAACCCCTCCAGGAGCCGGGAGAAGTGCCCCCCCAGATCCTCGTTGGCGAGCAGCGCCGGCACCTCGTCCTCGGCCGCCCGCTCCAGGAGCCCGGCCATCGCCTCCCGGGTCCGGCGGTCGTAGACGACGAAGCACGCCATCACCAGGTCCACGCCCGGGAGGTCCGCCTCCTGGAAGGGCCCCGGCGCGACCCGGTAGTCGGAGACGCCGTTCCGCTCGAGCTGCTCGGCCGCCAGCTCCAGGGCCACCGGCGCCACGTCGTTCAGCACGACCCCCTGGGCGAGGCGGCCGGCCACCACCGCCTCCAGGCCGATTCCCGCCCCGGCGACGAAGACCCTTCTCCCCTCGACGAGCCCCGGCCGTCCCAGGAGGAAGCGGCAGAAGGTCCCGGTCAGGGACCAGCGGCGATCGTAGTAGACGTCCACTCCCGAGCGGATCTCCTCCCGGATCCGGCGGCTGACCCGGTCGTGGTCCAGGTCGAGGGCCTGGAAGGTGCGTCCGGCCACGTCGACCGAAATCCAATGGGAGTCGGGCTCGGGCACGTTCGAGGGCCGGGGTGCGGGTGGGGATCTGCGGAGGGCTCCGGTCCCGCATCGTGCCCGAACGACCCGCCGGCGGCAAGGTGCTCGCGCCGGACCCGGGGGACACCCGGGATCGTCCCGCGGCACCCGCGTGCGAGCCCTGGCGAGAACCCCTAGGTTCTACAGGAGCCTTCCACCGCCGCCCATCAAGGAGGCTTCCGTCATGCCCGTCCTGCCGAACGTGCTCGAGCGGTTCCTCGCCCGACGGGGGACGATCCCGCCCCTCCTGCTGGACCTGGGCGTTCCCATGTTCCAGATGGGGGTGATGTTCGCGGCGCTCGACGTCGGCATCCTGGAGGAGCTCGACCGCGAACCCGGATCCGTCGCCGATCTGGCCGAGCGGACGGGAACCGCCGAGCGCGGCCTCCAGAACCTCCTCGACGCCCTGGAGCCCATGGGCTACGTGGAAGCGGACCGGGGCACCTACCGTCTGAGCTCCCTCGCCGCCGACACCCTCCCCATGGACCTCATCGGGGAGATGCCTCCCTTCTTCAAGGCCCAGGCCCGGATGTTCTTCGACGCGGCTCGAGGCGTCGAAGGAGCGCCCGAGGACGGGGTCTTCGGCTGGGACGAGGTCCGCTCCGGAGAGGTGGGGCGGAGCTATCAGGCGACCATGCGCTGGCTCGCCTCCGAGACGGTGGACGAGGTCATCCGGAAGCTCACGCTTTCCCCCGCGCCCCGCCGGATGCTGGACGTGGGCGGCGCACACGGGCTCTACACCGTGGCCTTCTGCAAGAAGTACCCGGAGATGGAGGGCACCGTGCTGGACTGGGAGATCGGCCTGGAGTCGGCCCGGGAGACCCTGGCCGACGAGCCCGACGTGGCCGACCGGATCGATCTCGTCGCAAGGGATTTCGAGGAAGAGGAGATCCCCGGCGGCTACGACTTCGCCTTCCTGGGCAACATCGTCCACGGCGTCTCGCCCGAGGGCAACCGGGAGCTCTTCCGGAAGCTGGCCGACGCCACGACCGACCGGGGCGTCGTGGGGATCGTCGATCAGCTCGCGGGGGTGTCGGGCTCCCACTTCTCCCGCTCGATGGCCGCGCTGCTCGGCTTCAACCTCTTCCTCTTCTCCGGCGGGCGCTCCTACGAGTACGAGGCGCTCCGGGCATGGCTCGCCGACGCCGGCTTCACCGAGTGCAGCCGGCGTGGGCTGAGGCAGCCGGGGTTCTCCCTGGTGGTGGCCCGGAAGGGGGGCTGAGGGAAGCGGGCGACGGGTAAACATCTGGCGCTGCCAGCGATCGGCACCCCTCGACCGCGTCAGCAAGCCATCGTGAGGGCCGGCGCGTTGCTCCCGCTCGACGGCGCCGCTTAGGTTTTCATCGTCCGGGGCAGCGGGAGGGCTCGCCGGGCCGGATCCGCCGGCCGAGACCGTCCCCTTTCGTGCTTCCCGGACGACGGCGTCGAGAGCCCCGCCCCAACCGCCAGAGCACGTGAGCTTCGTCCACCTCCACGTCCACTCCGAGTACTCCCTCCTCGACGGCGCCAACCGGATCCCGGACCTGATCCGCCGGGCCAGGAAGTTCGAGATGCCGGCCCTGGCCCTCACCGACCACGGCTGCGTCTTCGGCGCCTGGGACTTCCAGAAGAAGGCGAAGAAGAACGACCTGAAGCCGATCCTGGGGATGGAGGCCTACGTGGCCCCGGGCGACCGGCGGGACCGCTCGAAGGCGGGCCAGGGCGAGAGGGCCTACTACCACCTGGTTCTCCTGGCCCGGGACCGGACCGGCTACGACAACCTGGTCAAGCTCTCCTCGATCGGCTACACGGAGGGCTTCTACCACAAGCCCCGCATCGACCGCGAGGTGCTCCGGGAATACAACGAGGGGCTGATCGTCTCGTCGGCGTGCATGGCGAGCGAGGTGGCCCGTCATCTCCGGGCCGACAACCTGGAGGGGGCCCGGGAGACCGCCTCCTGGTACGCCGACGTCTTCCGGGACCGCTACTACCTGGAGGTCCAGGCCCACGAGACCGAGGGCCAGAGGGAGCTCAACCGGAAGACCTTCGAGCTCGCCGACGAGCTGGGCCTTCCCGTCGTGGCCACCAACGACTCCCACTTCCTGAGGCCCGACGATCACGAGGCCCACGACGTGCTCCTGTGCATCGGCCTCGGCAAGGACCGGGACGCCGAGAACCGGATGCGCTACGACGACG
>CAZMPV010000008.1:5090-19580 GCA_964567985.1 uncultured Gemmatimonadaceae bacterium | reverse complement strand
CGCATCCTCGTCGTCGACGACGATCCCGACACCCGGGAGATCCTCGACAAGAAGCTCACTCACTCGGGGTACGACGTGACGACCGTGCCGGACGCCGAGGCCGCGCTTCAGCGCGTCACCGCGGTGGATCCGGCCCTGGTGATCTCCGACATCCGCCTTCCGGGCATCGACGGACTCTCGCTCCTCCGCCGACTCCGTGAAGACATGGACGGCGTCGATGTGGTGGTGATCACGGGATACGAGGACATGAGCACCGCCGTCGAAGCCATGCAGTCCGGGGCCTTCGACTACCTGGTGAAGCCCATCGACCTGGACGATCTCCACGGCCTGGTCGAGCGGGTCTTCCGCGAGCAGGCCCTGAAGCGGACGCCCTCGGAGCGCATCGCCGAGCACGACGTGGAGCTCGACGAATTTCTCACCGGGCGCTCACCCCAGATGATCGAGATCTTCAAGATGATCGGGGTGCTGGCGGACAACCGGACCACCGTCTTCCTCCGAGGCGAGACCGGAACCGGGAAGGAACGGATCGCCCGGGCGATCCACGAGAACTCGCCTTCTTCCGACGAGCCCTTCCTGCCGGTCAACTGCACCGCCCTGAGCGACACCCTCCTGGAATCCGAGCTCTTCGGCCACGTCAGGGGCGCCTTCACCGGCGCCGTGGAGAGCCGGAAGGGCTTCTTCGAGCAGGCCGGCGGCGGCACGATCTTCCTGGACGAGATCGCCGACACGAAGATGGAGTTTCAGACCAAGATGCTGAGGATCCTGGAGGAGCGGGAATTCTTTCCGGTGGGGGGGGAGAAGCCCCGCCGCACCGAGGCCCGGATCATCACGGCCACGAACCGGAACGTGGAGGAGATGATCGAGGAGGGTGCCTTCCGGGAAGACCTCTACTTCCGGCTCAAGGTCATGGAGATCGAGGTCCCTCCCCTCCGCGAGCGCATCCAGGACATCCCCCTTCTCTGCGAGCAGCTCCTGGGGGAAATCTCCGAGGAGCTCCACAAGGAGGTGAGCCACGTCACCGACGACGCCATGAAGCTCCTCATGTCGTACGACTGGCCGGGCAACGTCCGAGAGCTGGAGAACACCCTGACCCGGGCGGCGGTCCTGGCCCGGAGCTCCGTCATCTCCGCCGACCACCTGACCCTGACGAGCGGCGAGACGGAGCTCGAAGTTCCCGACGGCATGCCGGTCGACGAGACCCTCGATGCCGCCATCGCCACCCACGTCCAGCGGACCCTCTACCGGACCGAGGGCAACAAGAGCGCGGCGGCGCGGAAGATGGAGATCAGCCGCTCCCGCCTGGACCGGCTCATCGAAAAGTACGACCTGACGGTGCCCGAGTAGCAGAGCGTCGAAGAAGTGGAGTGGGGCCCGCCCGAGGCGTCAGGGGAGCGATTTGGCCAGGCCGGGCCCGATGCGGTTCGTCACCGCCACGGGGAGCCGGCTCCAGAGCCAGGTCGCGGTCCGGTAGAGGCCCTTCTCCGGTGACGGCGTCGCCACGGGGGTCCACTGGAGCCAGGGAAGGGGCACGTCGCGCCCCCTCCACTTCTGCTTCCAGCGATGGGTCCCGCTCCCGGGCGTGCAGCGGCCGAAGTTGAAGGTTTCGGCCCCCATCTGGATCAGGCGCTCCATGAACGACCAGTACAGGAACTCGTTGACCGTGTATCGCTGGTACTCCTGGAGCGATCCGGCCCAGGTCATCTCGAACTCGCCCCGGAAGAGAAACCCGCACCCGACCGCGACCGGCTCGTCGTTCGCGTAGACCCCGCCGACCCACATCCGGTCGGCGAAGACGTCCGCCGCCACCTCGAAGAGCTCCCGGGGCAGGACGGGTGTGCCCAGGTCCCGCATGGTCACGGAGAAGACCCGGTAGAAGTCCGGGAGGAGGTCGAGGCCGAAGCGCATCTCCATCCCCTCCTTGCCGGGCTTGCGCACCATGGTCCGGACTTTGCCCGGCAGGTGACCCATCCAGAGCTCCTCGACGTCGTCGGGCAGGTCGAGGAGGACCGTGATCTTCCGGTTCGAATCTTGCAGCGGTGAGGACATCGGCTCCCGGGGCCGGAGCTCGAGGACGTCCACGTCCCGCTCGTCCGCCTCGTCGCGGGCGGCGTCGACCAGGGCCCGCCGGGCAGACGCGGATCCCAGGGGACCGCCGTAGCTGAGGAAGGAAGGCATGGAGAGGAGATAGTCGCCGAAGAGGGCGCTCTCCACGTGGACGAGGGGAAGCACGCCGCGCCACCGCCCCCCGGTGTCGGTCGCAACGAGGTAGCGCGTGTCGTGGCCCAGTGCCCGCTCCATGACCGTCCGCCAGCCGGCCAGATGGCAGTACGTCCCGTCGGGCGCCTCGGCCACGAAGCGGTCCCACGTTTCGGCGTCGCCCTCGAAGGGTACGACGATGAGTTCGTCGGACGTGTCGTTCGATGTATCGCTCACGATCGCTGGAGCTGTCGATGTCGTCATCATTGGAATTCCTGGCATCGGGATCTTCTGACGTTCGGTCGTCGAAGGCCTCGCCTCCGGAGGAGGAGCGCGCACACGAGGCCTCCGGCGGGGGCGCCGCGGAAGCCGCGAGCGCGCCGGGCGCCGGTGACCCCGACCCGCCGACCCTCGAGCGGCTGAAGGGCGCGCTCGGGCCCCTGCGGAAGCCCGTCCGGTCGCTGGTGGGATTCCTCTGGCACCTTCCGGACCGCCTCCTTCATCGCAGGAGACGGCGCCGGGCCGTCCGCATGCTGCAGGAGATGCCCTCTCCCGACTCGGTGCTCTTCATCTGCGTGGGAAACATCTGCCGCAGCCCGTATGCCGAGCGCGCCCTGCGCCGGGCCCTCCCCCCGGAAGCGCGGGAGCGCATCACCCTCCGGTCGGCGGGACTCGAGGGGTGGGATCACCCCTCTCCCTCCGAGGCCAGGGTCGAAGCCGAGCGCCGCGGCGTGGACCTGACCGACCATCGCTCCCGGGCCCTCACCTACGACCTCGTGGACTCCACGGACCTCTTCCTGGTCACCGCGGCTCACCAGGCCCGGACGCTGGAGCGCAGCCACGGCATCAGCCCGGAGCGCATCGTGCACCTGGGCGACCTGGACCCCGAGCCCGTCCGGACCCGGACGATCGTGGATCCGTGGGGCAAGGACGCCGAGTGCTTCCGGCAGAGCTACGACCGGATCGATCGGTGCCTGGAGCACCTGGTCCAGCTCCTCCGGTGAAGACACCCCGGCCACGTCAGTCGCCCCCGGCGGGGACGGCTTCGGCCCCGCCCGTTCGTTGTCGTTCGAGAAAATCGAGGATGCTGGAGACGGTCCGGAAGTCGTCGAGATCGAGCTCGTCGACGTCGATTCGAAGCTGAAACTCCTGCTCCAGCAAGGAGAGGAGACGGACGAAGGCCAGGGAGTTGACGAGGCCCGTGGCGATGACGTCGGTCTCTCGATCAGGGACCTCCACTTGGAGCTCCGTCAGGAAGATCTCCTCCACGCGACGCGCCAGCGTCGCTCGCTCCTCCGAACTCCCGCTTCCCCCCGGAATGGCGCTTCCGCTCACGCGTCACGCTCCCGGAAGAGTCGGACCAGCCGCGGCCGGTCCACCTTCCCGTTCCGGTTCTTCGGCAGAGAGTCCATCCGCATCCATCGGGAGGGCAGCATGTAGCCCGGCAGGAGCTCGCTCAGCTCCGAGCGGACGCGGGCGTGTCCCGAATCGTCGGCGCCGGCTTTTACGTAGCTGCAGGCCAGCTCCGTGCCCTGGAATCCGTCGGACTCGAAAGCGACGACGGCCGCCTCCCGGATCCGGTCCAGGGTGAAGAGGGCGCTCTCCACCTCTCCGAGCTCGATGCGATGTCCACGCACCTTCACCTGGTTGTCGTCACGGGAGCAGAAGTAGAGGAGCCCGTCCTCTCCGAGCCGCGCCAGGTCCCCGGTGCGGTAGAGTCTGTCGAAGCCCGTGCGACCGCCGTCGACGAAGGCCTCTCGGGTCTTCTCCGGGTCGCGCCAGTAGCCGGGGCTCAGCCCGACACCGGCGATGTGGAGGTGGCCGACCTCGCCGGCAGGCACCGGTTGCAGGTCCTGATCCAGGACCAACAGAGCCTCTCCCCCGCACGGTATGCCGATCGGGATCGGCCGAAGGGGATCGTCGGGCCTGGAGGTGACGGTGTGGTAGCTGCTGGCCACCGTGGTCTCGGTCGGCCCGTAGAGGTTCGTGTAGCTCGGATGGGGCACCCGGTCCATCCAGTGGATGAGGGTCGACGTGGGCAACACCTCTCCACACCAGAGGACCCGCTTCAGCGAGGGAAAGTCGCCCTCGTCGACGGCACCGAAGCTCGCCATGTACGTCAGGGCCGTGGGAACCGAGAACCACTGGCTCAGCTCCCGGTCCCGGATCCACCCGGCGAGAAGCCGTGGATGCAGGTTCAGCTCCGGTGGCACGAGGTGGAGCGTGGCACCCGCGGCGAAGGTCCCGAAGAGATCGAACGTCGACAGGTCGAAGTGGAGCGGGGCGTGTCCGGAGCAGCGGTCGTGGTGATCGATGCCGAAGTAGCCCACGCCCCAGCGGACGAAGTGGTAGACGTTGGCGTGGGTCACAACCACGCCTTTCGGGGTCCCCGTCGAGCCCGACGTGAAGAAGATGTATGCCGGCTCGTCGGCCGAGCGCGTCGTCGGCGGGGGGACCGGGCTCTCGGACTCCACGTCCTCCCGGGTGAAGACGGTTCGAAGGCCCGCATCCACGGGCGCGTCGTCGCCGAGCCAGCCCACGTCCAGGGTCCCGTTCGCCTCCCGGAGCCCCGCGACCCCCAGAAGGAGGCTCCGGGTCGCGTCGCCGGCCACCACGAGCCGGGGGTCGGCCTGCCGGATCATGGGCACCAGGCGGGGCGCGGGGCTGTCGGAATCCAGCGGCACGTAGACGCCGTCCGCCTTCAGCACGGCCAGAATCGTCACCACCGCGTCCAGGGACTTCGGAAGGAGGAAGCACACCCGGTCGCCGGACCGGCAGCCTGCGGCGCGGAGGGTCCGGGCCAGGCGGTTCGCCGCCCGGTCGAGCTCCCCGTACGTGAGTCGCTCCCCTCCCATCTCCAGGGCCGGTCGGTTCGGGTGGCGTCGAGCCTGGATCTCCACGAGCTGGTGGAGGGGAAAGGGGGTCGACGGCAGGGCCTGGTCGGTCGACCTGGACCCGTCCGGGTGGGGGAGGTCCCCCGTGAGGAGTCCGCGGCGAGGGGGAGCGGAGGAGGTGCTCACGCCACGACCCCCTCGGTCGCCCGGGAGAAGACCTCGGCCGTGTGGCGGAGCTCCGTCTCCGAGAACGGGACGTCGAGGATGAAGGTGTCATAGCCCAGGGCCAGGTAGCGGGAGATCTCGGTGGCCACCTGGTCGTGACTTCCCACGAGATAGGGACAGAACGTCTTGTAGTTCTCGAAGGGCACGAGCCAGTACGGGCTCTCTTCGATCTTCCCGTCCTCGCTCAGTCCCGACAGCTTTTCATGCCACTCCGAATCCGAGACCCGCATGGCGAGCTGGTGGGCCAGCTGACCCTCCCGGTCGGGCGGGAAGAGCCTGTGGGCCACGGCCCAGGCCTCGGCCGCGTCCTCCCGGGCGATGATCCCGACCCGGATGCCCGACCGGCTTCCATCTCCTTCGGAGGAGCCCGCATCGTCGCCGGGCGGCTCCGGATACTTGACCGGCGTCGCGTCGAGGACCCGGGCGGCCTCCCGGCCCGCCTCGGAAGAGCCCGCGAGAAAGATCTCCGGCACCAGGCTCTCGGGAAGCGGGTTCGGGACGGTCAGGTTCCGGACGTCGTAGAAGTCGCCCTCCAGGGTCACCGGGCCCTCGCCCCGGAGGAGGTCGAGGACGATCCGGGTATACTCGACGAGCCTGTCGTAGCGTCGATCGTGCTCCGTCCGATCTCCCATGGCGGTCAGGTCGTTCCGAAAGCCGCCGGCCACCATGTTCAGCACGAATCTCCGTCCGAAGAGGTGGCCGAAGTCGGCCAGCCGCTTCGCGACGGTGAAGGGGTGCATGTAGACCGGCTGCACCGCGGGGAGGGGCAGGAGGGTCTCGGTCGAGCTCAACACGATCTGGGAAACGAGCCACGGGTCGATCTGACGGTTGTCGGCGTAGATCAGCATTCCGGTGCAGCCGTGGTCCTCGCTCCATCGGGCTACTTCGGACACCCTGTCGGCGTACCCCTCGGCGCCATACGCGGCGACGGGGGGACAGGTGGAAAAGATTCGCGGCATCCGCTCGCCATCTCGATGCTTCATCGACGTCCTCCCTGACGGGATTCTGGTTACGCGCCGCTCCCCGCGGCTCGTGCGTCGCTCCGGGAAGCCGGCCGCGATGACCAGAAGGTGCAGGTTCCGGACCACGGCGGTTTGCCGGGATCGACCGCCGTTGTCGTTGGAGGGGCGCAACACTCCGCGCCGGCGCCGGCCCAACAGTGTAGGACCGACACAACGGGGCTTCTCGCATCCGCCCTCCCTCCCACCTTTCTCTTGGCGGCACGCCGGTTGCACCTCCAGGACGTTGACGGAGGCCACCGGAATCACGGAGACGCACATGGAATTCGAGGGAAGCGGCCCGACTTTCCACCACTTCACCGTGGACGTGGAGGAGTACTTCCACGCCGGGGCCCTCGAGCCCTACGTGGACCGGTCCGGCTGGGACGCCCTGGAGAGTCGGGTGGAGAGAAGCGTGGACGACCTCCTCCTCCTCATGGACGAGGCAGGATGCCGGGGCACCTTCTTCGTCCTCGGCTGGGTCGCCCTGCGACACCCGGAGATGGTGAAGCGGATCGCTCGCGCCGGCCACGAGATCGCTTCTCACGGGTGGGAGCATCGACGGGTCGCCGACCTGGGGCCCGAGGGTCTCCGGAACTCGGTCCGCCGCTCCAAGCGGCTCCTCGAGGATCTGACCGGAACCGAGGTGGTGGGCTTCCGGGCCCCGAACTTCTCGGTGGTCCCCGGTGTGGAGTGGGCCCTGGACGTCCTCCTGGAGGAAGGCTACCGCTACGATTCGAGCATCTATCCGGTGCGGAGGCCGGGCTACGGCTACCCCTCGGCCGAGCGTCACCCCCACCGGTTGCCGAGGTCCTCCGGAGCCATCGTCGAGTTTCCGCCCGCCACCCTCCGCCTTCCGGGACTCACGCTTCCGGCCGGCGGCGGCGCCTACTTCCGGGTCCTTCCCTACGCCCTGGTACGGGGCGCTTTCCGCTCCGCCACCCGCCAGGGGATTCCAGCGACGTTCTACATCCATCCCTGGGAGCTCGACCCGGGCCAGCCCCGCCTTCCCGTCTCCACCACGACCCGGATTCGCCAGTACGCCGGGCTCGCCGGGGTCGGAGATCGGTTGCGGCGCTTCCTGGCCGAGTTCCGCTTCCGGACCCTCGGGGCCGCCCTGAAGGCGAGCCCGACAACCCTGCCCACGCCCGAGCTCGAGGCGGCGCCGGCGATCGTCTGAGAGCCGGCTCTCGAGGGGCTCCCCTCTCCCTCACTCGGACACGCTCCTCTCACAGCGGGAAGCGCGTCTCCCCGTCCCCCGTTTCCTCGGGCCGGCGACGAGGCCCGCGAAGGCTGCGTTTCGAGAAGCGGCCGGATCCCGTCGGGCTCGTCTTCCAGAGGGCGGCGGAGAGCGCGAGCAGGGCGAAGAGCATGGCGGAGTAGGCCAGGGAGAGGAAGACGGCCCCGACGAGAAAGGCCACCAGCGAGCCCATGAGGGCCTGGGCCAGGCCCGCGCGGTCCCCCCATCGGCGCTCGTCCCGGCCCGTGCGCCGGGGCTCCCCTTTCCGGCCATGGAACGTCTCGATCCGCACGAGCGCGACGAAGACGCTCCCCAGCAGCGCCAGGAAGATCAGCAGGCCGGGAATGCCCAGCTCGACCGCCACCTGGAGGAAGGAGTTGTGGGGGGCGGTCCACGGCACGCCGATCCCGTAGTCCTGCCGGAACGCCAGGGGTGAGAGAACCCCTTCGGCCACCGGGAAGTTCGACGGCCCCACGCCGAAGACCGGGTTCTCCCACAGGTAGCCGAGTCCCCGCTTCCAGATCTGGAGGCGTCCGGTCTCGGCGGTGAAGTTGTAGTCCTGCACCGGCTTCAAAATGGTGCTCATCTGGTCCCAGTACGCCCGGGACGCGAAGGCCGCCGCGGTGAGCCCCGCGAGGCTGATCCCTCCGATCCTCCACCGGAGGGGCACGGCCCGGTGGCGAACCAGGAGGAAGACGACGACCGCCGCCATCGCCACGAATCCACCCCGGGAGCCCGACTGCACGAAGGCGACCCCCATGATCGCCATCCCGGCCCCGACCAGGACCTTCGTCCTCAGGGAGCGTCCGCCGTCGCCCAGGAAGTAGACACCCAGGGGGACGGCCGAGGCCACGAAGACAGCGAAGTCGTTGGCGTCGTACGTGATCAGGTTACCGAGACGCCACGAGTCGCCCAGGTTGAACTGCACCAGGATCGCCCCGGCGTACACCACCGCCCCGAGTAAATAGACGAAGGCCAGCCGCTCCACGTCCCTGAGACCCCGGACGCAACCCACGACGAGGAGATAGAGGACGACGGTCTTGAGGAAGTCGTCCACCAGGAACATCCCGCCTCGGTACTGCCGGATGCCCAACGGCACGGTCAACGCCATCCACCCGGTGAAGACCGCCAGGAGCACCGTCGTCGACGATCCGAGGGCGCTCAATCTCCTGGCCGGGTGATGGTTGATGGCGTAGAGGACGAGGGCGCCCCCCCCGGCCAGCGTCGTGACCTGGAGCATCTCCAGGAAGGGGAAGAGGAGGTGGAGGCGGGCCACGGCGGTCAGGATGTAGGCCGCCACCGCCACCAGGAGCACGTCCCAGCCGAGGTCGTCCACCACCGATCCTGAGCGGCGAGCTCTTCCCGGGTCCGACGCGGCCATGTCCTGGAGACCGGCGTACGAGCGTTCGGCGACTCCGCTCATGGCCGCTCCCCGTCCCGACCGACCCGCGTCAGCCAGCGGGCCACGGCCTCCAGCTCGTCCTCGTCGACGCCGCCGTGGGTGGGAGCCGTGCGGAGTCGGGCTCGGAGCTCGAGCGCCCCCGGGGTCGACATCCTCCCCGACGATACCGATCCGGGGAGGACTCCCAGCTCGGGCAGCAGTCGGGGGTATCCGGGGAGGATTCCCAGCGACGGGCACCCGACGCTCCCTTCCGGAAGGAGGCACGGAAACCGGAGCGACCCGCTCGTGCCGCCCTCGACCGGGCGAATCACGGAGAGCGTCCCGGACCCCTCCACCAGGCTCTCCAGCCGTCGCGCGTTCCGACGCCGCCGCTCCGGCTCGGCCTCGAGACCCGTCCGGAGGATTTCCCGGAGGAGCCGGACCGGCATCTCCGCCATCGGCTCGGGCTCGGTCGGCGGTCGGTATCGGGTCTCGCCGAGGCCCAGAAAGGGGATGGAGGCCGGAAGCCGGTACAGAGCCGGTCGACCGAAGGCCCACTGGGCGGCGGTCCGTCCGAGCTCGCCCAGGCCGAGACGTCGGGCGCCGGCGCCGTTCCGGAGGTGGCCGAGCTCCCGGCCGGCCGTCTCCCGGGAGGCCGGGTCGTGGAGGAGGAGCGCACCGCCCCCCCCGCAGGCGGCACCTTTCCCACGACCGAAGCTGAGCACGCTGATCCGTCCCAGGGTGCCCAACCCCGCCCCGTCGAGGGAGCCGCCGATTCCCTGTGCCGCGTCCTCCACCAGGAACGCGCCGGCGCCTCGCACCTGCGCCACGGTCTCGACGCTGGCGGCGGGAAAGCCGTAGAGGTGGGCCAGGACCACCGTTTCGGCTCCGGCAGCCAGAACCGACGCGACGGACGCCGGATCCGCCCCCAGAGTCCGGGGGTCCAGGTCGTAGTAGAAGACTTCGTCCGCGCCGGCGCCGACGGCCGCCGACGCCAGGGCGTAGCACCCCCACGCCGGGAGCGCGACCCGGCGACTTCCCTGCTCACGGAAGGCGATCCGGAGGGCGGCGGTGAGCGCCTGGGTTCCGGATCCGGTGAGGACGACGCCCCGGGCCACGTAGCGTCGCCGCAACCTCTCCCGGGCTTCGGCGAGCACGCGTGGGAGAGGATCGCGGGAGCGGGCCGCCCGACCGAGCTGGCCGAGGTGCAGGGGATCCCGGGCCGGCGGCGTCATTCGCCAGCGACGTGGGGACCGCAGGGACCAGGGCCGCGTGGGCTCCGGCCTCTTCGGATGCGTCCGGTGGGGCTCCAGGGTCGATCTCCCGGTCGGTGTGGGTCAGGAGCCGCCTGCCGGTGCCGGAACGGTCCACGGCGCGTGAAGCGGCTCCCGGTGTCTGTGGGGAGCCGGATTCACAGATTCGTCCGACCCCCGCGGGAGACATTCCATCTTGCAAGAGGAGCGCCACACGACCGGGACGGGGCATCCCGGGCGCCAGGCCCGGAATTCGTTGCGTCGCCGCCGCACCCGGCGGCCGAGAACGATGCGTGGACGCGGCACTCGCCCTCCCCACCCACGAGGGGTCACCACGCCCCGTCTCCCGCGCGAGCGCGGACTGCGAGCCCGGACTGTAAGGCCCGGCGGGCGTCGCGGGACACCGCGTACGCCTCTTGCAAGTAGAGAGGAGTGGAAGGACGACGCTGTGACACATCATCGGAGCAAGGTGGATATGAGACCGTTCAAGAGAAGCATCGCGTCCGGAGGCGCCGCCGTGGCGGTGGCGCTCCTCGCAGCGGGCTGCGCTCACATACCCTTCGTCGGGGGAGACGAGGCCGAACCGACGGCGAGAGCCATCACCGGATCGGGGGACGGCTCGACCAACGGGAGTCCGCACGCCCGACGCGGAAACGACCCCCTCCAGCCCGGCGATCAGATCCGGGTCAGCTCCTGGCGCGAGGAGGGCATCGCCGACGTCTTCGTCGTGGACGAGGACGGAAGCGTCGTCCTGCCCCTCCTGGGTCCCCAGAACGTCACGGACCGGCCGGCCTCCGAGCTCAAGGCCGACCTCGTCGAGGCGTACAACGCGCAGTTCCGGAACCACTCGGTCAGCGTCACGCTCATGCGGCGAGTCAGCATCCTCGGTGCCGTGAACGAACCGGGCATCTACCACGTGGATCCGACGATGACCGTCTCCGAGGCGGTGGCGCTGGCCGCGGGGCCCACCGAGGACGGAAAGATGTCGAAGGTCACGATCCTCCGGAACGGCGAGAAGCTCGAGACGGAGCTCGACCAGCAGACCTCCCTCAGCAGGAACGTTCGCTCCGGGGACCAGATCATCGTGCCGAAGCGGAACTGGCTCAGCCGGAATTCCGTGATGCTCATCGGAACGTCGGTCTCGGCCCTCGCGATCGTCCTGACCCAGGGCATCTTTTGAGCGTCGGACCGGGGCCCGGATCCGGACGACCGCATGCTTGAGACGACGCTCCAGGGCCTTCTCCTCGCTCCGGCCCTCCTTCTGGCCGCCCCCCTCCTGGCCGACCTGGGAGCCTGCCTCGTCTCGATGGGGAGGCGGGGCGGAACGAAGGAGACACCCCCTCGGCCGGTGGATCGACCCCGGCTGCTCTTTCTGGTACCGGCCCACGACGAAGAGGCCCTGGTGGCCCGCGCCGTCCGGTCGCTCCTCGACCAGGACTATCCGGAAGCGCAGCGGACGGTGGTGGTCGTCGCGGACAATTGCGCCGACCGGACGGCAGCCGTCGCTCGCCGGGCCGGCGCCACGGTCCTCGAGCGCCGGTCACGGGACCGGCGTGGGAAGCACCACGCCATCGGGTGGGCCCTGGAGCGGCTTCCCCTGGAGGACCACGCCGCCGTAGTGATCGTGGACGCGGATACGATCGTCGAGCCGGACTTCTCGCTCCGGCTCGCCCGGCGAGCCCCCCTGGAGGAAGCCCTCGTCCAGGCCCGGGTCGGCGCCAGCAACGAGGAAGAGAACTGGCTGACCCGACTGGCGGCCGTCCTGACGCGCAGCCGTTGGGACCTGGCGCTGCCGCTGAAGGAGCGGGCGGGGCTCAACTGTCCGCTCACCGGTGACGGCACCCTCCTGGGCACGGCGCTCCTCCGACGCCACGGCTGGCGGATCCGGACCATCACCGAAGGGTGGGAGCTCTACGCCCGGCACACCCTCGCCGGGCGGAAGATCGAGTACGAGCCCCGGGCCCGCCTCTACGCTCAGGAGGCCCGCTCCCTCGACCAGAGCCGCTCCCAGCGCGAGCGGTGGACCGCGGGTCGGCTCACGGTCCTCCGGACCTATGCCACGGAGATCGTGACCAGCCGGAAGATCGGACTGCTCCAGAAGCTCGATCTGGTGGCGGAGCTGAGCTCCGTGGGCCCCGTGATGCGCGGGTTTCTCGGCCTGGTCGGGGGCGGCCTGGGGCTGATCACCGGCGGAGCCCCGGGTACGGTGCTCGCCATCCTCTTTCTCGCCCCGCTCCTCCAGACCCTTCTCTACTCCGTCATCTCCGTCATCCGGGACCCGGATCCGCTCCCGACCTTGAGAGCCCTTCTCCGGCTGCCCATCTACGTGGGCTGGCGCGTCAGGCTGGGGCTGAGGACCTTCGTCCTGTCGGGCACGGAGCGGTGGGTGCGCACGGAGCGGCACGAGGAGTCCTGACTCCCTCCGTCAGCGGGACCCGCTGACGGAGAGGTGGTCCAGCCACATGTACATCGGCTCCCGGACGGCGTCGCCCCGCCCTCCCCAGATCGGGCGCCAGGAAACCCGCTCCCAGATCCCCTCGCCGGGGGGGACGACGAAGGGAACGTCCCGGTACTCGCCCACCTTCCGGCCGTCGATCCACCAGTGGACCTCCCCGTCGGCTTCAGCCCCGTCGTTCATGACCAGGAGCACCTCCCACCGGTGCCAGGCGCCCCTTCTCACCGTCACGCCGCCGTCGGGCTCGAGGTTCCGGGCCGACGCCAGACGAGACGGGAGATCCTGGAGGCGAATCTGGGGAACGAGCGCGGCGTCTCCCGCCCCGACCGAGACCAGCGATACGACCGGCTTCCCGTCGGCCCACACGTAGCCGATCTTGTTGACCCCGGTGTCGTGGCCCTGCCAGTTCTCCGAGAGCTTGACCCAGAGGCAGACGTAGAGCCGCGAGAGCTCCTCCGAGGCGATGTCCCGCTCCAGATAGAGAGGGGACCGTCCGTCACCGAATCCGACCGGATAGCGGGCCTCGGCGACGAAGGGAGGGGATCCGGGCGCGGACGGATCCGTCACGATCCCGACGTCGCGCTCCCCTGCGCTCGCCTCCCATCCGGACCCGGACGGGAATCGGACGTGGGGACGGCCACGGCGATCGTCCCCCCCTTCGTGGCCGCCGTCCGCGACGACCCGGCGGGCCGGCCGCACCGCCTCCGCCGCCACGCCGGGATCGAAGGAGATCGCCGTGATTGCTCGAGATCCGGGAGGCTCCTCGGCACACCCCGCGCTCGGCACCGACGCGGCGTCGGGGGGTGAAGAGGACCCGGAACCACCGAGGCGGGCGTCGTGGGAGACGTACAGGAGCGAGGGCAGCAGCAGAAGGACGGCGACTTTCCGGTCCATGTGGGCCCGAGAGCGAGGCGCGGGGAGAGTGACGTTCCGCCCCTCGCGGGTTGCAAGGTCCGGACCATCGACGTCACGCCCCTCCCGACGACGAAGCGGGCCCCGACCCACCGGCCGGGACCCGCCTCGCTCCCTCCGTTACGTACGTCACGAGCGCGTATGGCACGAGCGCGCTCCCGCGAGGCGCTACCGCGCTCCGCTCACGTAGTAGTGGTCCATCCACATGTACTGGGTCTCCTCGATGACGTCGCCCCGACCTCCCCAGACCGGGCGCCAGGTCACGTAGTCCCAGACCTTCGACTGGCTCGCGCTCCCGAAGCGGACGTCAGCGTACGCGCCGACCTTCGTACCGTCGACCCACCAGTGGACCTCGCCGTCCGCCGCACCCTCGACGTTGCTCACGAGGAGGAGCTCCCACCGATGCCAGCGACCCCGTACGAGCTCCGGGTTCGCCAGGTTCGGCGCCAGGTTGCGGGGGCCGTCGGGAACGTCCTGGATCCGGATCTCGGAGCTCAGTGGGCCAGCGTCGGTGCCGAGGACATTGGCGACCACCACCGGCTTCTCGTGGGTCCAGATGATGGCGACCTTGTTGACCCCGGTGGAGTGCCCCTGCCAGTTCTCCGAGAGCTTGATCCAGAAGGCGACGTACACCTGGCGGGCCGAGTGGCTCGAGATCGCCGCCTCGCTCCAGACGGGCGACACGCCGTCGCCGAGGCCGGCCGGGAAGGTGGCCCGCGCCACCTTCGAGGACGACCGGGGAGCCCCCGCGTCGTCGACGATGTCGAAGTTCACGTTATCCGAGCTGTGGAATTCTCCCTCGTTCGCCGAAGCGTAGGTGGTCTCCGCCAGGAGCGAGAAGCCCTCTGGCTCGGGGGAATTCGTGTCCGCGAACGCGCCTTCGGTCGTGGCCGTGGCCACGTTCGACAGCTCGTCTCCGTACACACGGCTGCCGTCCTCCTCGGTCCGGAACGCCACGAGCTGGAAGTCGTAGTCCGTCGCCGAAGCCAGGCCTCC
>CAZMPV010000008.1:0-4990 GCA_964567985.1 uncultured Gemmatimonadaceae bacterium | reverse complement strand
CCCGTCCCGTCGTCCACCCCGGTCCACTCCAACGTCACGGAAGCGGCCGTGCTCGCCGCCGGGGAAAGGTCTTCGACCGTGCCGGGCGGGGACGCGTCGGTCTCACCGGTCGAGATGTTCGACAGATCCTCGCTATACACGTTGGTTCCGTTCGGATGCTCC
The DNA here is from genome assembly GCA_964567985.1 of uncultured Gemmatimonadaceae bacterium. Classification (GTDB taxonomy): domain Bacteria; phylum Gemmatimonadota; class Gemmatimonadetes; order Longimicrobiales; family Gaopeijiaceae; genus CAZMPV01. Next base: position 4,828 of record CAZMPV010000008.1, on the reverse strand, counting down.
CGGAACGCCACGAGCTGGAAATCGTAGCTCGTCGCCGGATCCAGGCCTCCGACGGTGCAGGAGATCGTGGCTCCCACCTCGCTTCCCTCCGCGGGCACGGCGCAGTCGCCCTCGACCACGGTCGTGGCGTCGCCCCAGCCGTAGTCGAGGGACGTGAGCGCGTACCGGATCTCGTACGACGCCGGTGCGCCCGTCCCGTCGTCCACCTCCGTCCAGGCGAGGGTGACGGAGCTGTCGTTCGTCTCGCGCACCGACAGGTCGGTGACCGTGCTGGGCGGGGAGCCGGAAGAGAAAGGCCCGTTCCCCTCGGATTGTTCAGAGGTCACCAGCTCCCCGCCGTCTGAACACGCGCTGAGGAGGAAGACGGAGAAAGAAGCGATGAAAAGTGCCAGAGCGCGGTCTAACGGTTCCGCTGTAGCCACCTCAGGGTATTTCATCGTTGGCCTCCCGCATCGGGGCCCACACGGTCATGCATGCCGAAACGTCGACCTCAGGGAGCGCCGGCCACGTAGTAGTGGTCCATCCACATGTGCATCGTCCGGCGGACCGTATCGCCCCGGCCGCCCCACACGGGCCGCCAGGTGACGTGGTCCCAGACCTTCGCCTGGCTCGCGCTGCCGAAGCGGACGTCGGTGAACGCCCCGGCCTTCGTGCCGTCGACCCACCAGTGGACCTCGCCGTCGGCCGAATCGCCCGTGTTGGCCACCAGGATGACCTCCCACTGGTGCCAGCGGCCCCGGACGATCTCGGGATCGGCGCGGTTGGGCGTCAGGTTGCGAGGACCGTCGGGGGTGTCCTGGACCCGGATCTCCGAGCCGAGCCGCCCGGCGCCCGAGCCCTGGATGTTGGTCACGACCACCGGCTCCCGGTGGGTCCAGGCGATGGCCACCTTGTTCACCCCGGTCGCGTGGGCCTGCCAGTCGTCGGAGACCTTGATCCAGAAAGAGAGGTAGAGACGCCGGGCCGAGTGCTTCGCTATCGCCGCCTCGCTCCAGATCGGTGAGACGCCGTCGGAGAGTCCCGCCGGGAAGGTCGCCCGGGCCACCTTCGAGGCCGACCGGGGCGCGGAAGCGTCTTCGACGATGGCGAAGTTCCGGTTCGTCGAGCTCGAGAAGCCGCCCTCCCGCGCCGCCGAAAAAGACGTCTCCGTCAACGTCGAGAAGTCGGACGGCAGATTCGCGTAGGCGACCGCCCCGGACTGCGTATGCGGGGGAGAGTTCGTCTCTGTCAGCGGACCGTCGCCGACGGGGCCGGTGGGAGAGGAATCTCCACACCCCGCGAAGACGAGCAGCACGGGGGCGAGCAGGATGGCGCGCTCGTCGCGGATCAGCATCCGATCTCCTCCGTGGAGACGACGAATCCGTCGAAGTAGCGCTCCTGAGCCCGGGGAGCGCCGTCGTTCCAGTAGTTCTCGAGGAAGACGGCGTTGATTCCGTATTCGGTGAACCCGCCGACCCAGTTCAGACCTTCGGCCCGGGCTTCGAGCCGGCCGTCGACCCAGAGCTCGAAGACGCCGTCGGCCTGCCCCGGGGCGTTGAGGCGGACGTGGGCTTCGATGCAGTACCACCGTCCCGTCCGCTCGGCCTGGAAGATCGGCGTGGTGCCCGGGACCTGGCCGAGCCAGCGAAGACGCTGGAAGTCGTTGTACCGCGTCGTTCGAACGGTGCCGGCGACGTCGGTGCCGGACGCCGGATCCAGGACCAGGAGGTTCCGCTTCTCGCCGGAGCCGCTCCAGACGTGGCCGATCATGGCCTGGGCCCAGGAGTCGGAAGAGACGAAGGCGGTGGCCCGGGAGAGCTTGTCCCCGCCTCCGCCCACCCATCCTTCCTGGTGGCGCAGCCGGATGCGCCAGTAGATGTCCCGGTAGTCGTCCCGCCCTTCGTCCACGGGCCGGAAGTAGTCCTGGGGAGTGCGACCGAACGCCAGTCGCAGGCTGCCGGCGTCGACCTGGCCGCGTCGGAAGCGGGCTCGCATGCCGGCGGAGCCTTCCACACCGACCCCGTCCCGGCGGACGAAGCTCCCGGCGGCGGCGTCGTGCTCGAAGTAGCTCCCGGTGCGGTCCCGCTCGAAGTCGTCGCACCAGATCCACGCCGGATCGGGAGAGGCGCATTCGTCGACCGGATCCGTCCCGGGAGCTCCGCTTCCCGAGGCGCCCGACGTGTCGGCGGTCGCATTCGGGCCCCGGTCCGTGGAGTCGGCGGGTCCGTCGGGCGAGGCCGTCACCCCGGTCTCGGAACAACCGAGAAGAAGGCTCGTCACGAAGAGCAGCGTCGTCATCTTGACGCCTGTATGGATCGGCCGGAACATCAGCGTTCGACTCCAGTTTCTCGAGTGGAGTGACTCGCTGGCGGCCCGGCGGGCCGGACGTTCGTTATGCTCCGGTCCCGTGGCTCTGCGTCACCGCCTCACGACGGTTTTGCTCTGGTCAGCGATCGGATTGTGGAGGGGGGTCATGCACCGCCGACTCTCCCCTCCGTCCGTCCGGGCTCGTGCCCGGGCACTGGTCTCCATTTTCGGTTGCAGCCCGGCTTCGGGCGCCTGACCATAAACCCTTTATGTCACGGAGGCCACAGGCCGGAAAATCCGATCCTGTCAGAGGGAGCCTAAATGTAGTTACATCAACGGCTTATGAGATTTGTTGCGGGCCCGCAACAGTGTGGATTGGATCCAATTGCAGAAAAACATCGCCGGGGAGGCACAACGTTCGGACGGCATCGCAGCGCTGTGCGGACCGTGCGCTCAGCCGATCCCCCTCAACGGGCGTCGAGGCCGCCGTCCGCCGGCAGAACGACCGGAAACTCCCCCCAGCCGGGAAAAGGATCGGATCCCGAGATCTCCTCAGGGCACAAACCTTGCGTGTACTCATGTCCCGCGCATGCAACATGGACATCGAGCTCGCGCCCACCACCGGAGGTACATGGATGGAGATCGACCACGGCTCTTCCCCTCGGGACCCGGCCCGGAGGCTGCCGAGGACCGTTCTGCTCGTCTGCCTCCTGGGCCTGCTCCCGGCGGCGTGCGAGCGACCGGAAGAGGCGACCCCCGACGCTTCGGCGGAGAACGCCGACCGGTCCGGCACGGTGGAGGCGTTCATCCGAGACGGCACGGTCGCCGACTCGGTCCGGGGTCACTTCCGGGGCACCTTCATCGTCGCCGTCTTCTCCGAGGAAGGCGGATACTGGGTCGACATCGGTCGCCGGGCGGAGATGGAGACGACGCTGGGGAATCCCCGACCCGTGACCCTCGTGGAGAGCGTCGGTGACGTGCCGCCGGGGACCTACAACCGGATCCGGGTGCTGGTCTGCCACTCCTCGGTCGAGCTCGAGCCGGGAAGCCGGGTGGGCGCCCGGACCGTCGACGCCCCCGCCAGCGTGCATCTGACGGAGACCGGCGACGTGATCGTGGAGCGGGAGGTCGAGCCGTTCCGTGTCGGACCGGAGCGCCGGGTCGAGCTCGACATCGACCTGAACACCGAGCGCTGGCTCACCGAAGAAGCGGTGACGTCCGACACCGCCTCCATCCCGACCTTCGAGCGGGAAGTGTCCGTCCGCGTACGCGGGGTGTCGGAGGAGTAGCCGGGTTCGGAGGAGTCGGGGCCTTCTACTCCTCGACCTTCCGCGGCAAGCGCACCCGGAAGACGCTGCCCTTCCCCAGCTCGCTCTCGACCTCCACCCGGCCCCCGAGGAGCTCGGTGAGTCCCCGGGTCACGGCGAGCCCGAGCCCGGTTCCGCCCTCCCCGGCGGCTCGACCCTCGTCCCGAATCTGCCAGAAGCGCTCGAAGATCCGCTCCAGGTGCTCCCGGGCGATCCCGATCCCGGTGTCCCGCACCTCGAATTCCACGTGGTCCTCGTCGGGGCGGACGGTCAGGACCACCCGTCCCTCGTCGGTGAACTTGATGGCGTTTCCTCCCAGGTTGAGGAGGATCTGGCGCACCTTCCCCACGTCCGTCAACATCTCGAAGTCGCCCTGCTCGCGCTCCACCTCCAGGTCGAGACCCTTCTCCCCGGCCCGGGGTCCCAGGATCGAGGCGACGTCCTCGATCAGCTTGCTCACGTCCACGGGCTCGGGATCGATCGTCTCCTTGCCCTCCTCCATGCGGGAGAAGGTCAGGATCTGGCCGATCATGAAGTCGAGGTGCTTGGCGCACGCCTCCATCCGGGTCAGGTACCGGGCCTGCTCGTCCGTCAGGGGTCCCCAGACCTCCTCCCCCAGGAGCTGAACGTAGCCGAGGAGCGCGTTCAGGGGCGTGCGGAGCTCGTGGGAGACGGTGGCCACGAAGTTGCTCTTCGTCCGCTCCGCTTCCTGGGCCTGGTCCCGGGCTCGCCGGAGATCCTCCTCCAGCTCCTTCTGGCTGGTGATGTCGTAGCAGGTGATGACGATCCCCTCGGGCTCGCCCTCCGCGCTCCGATAGGGCAACAGGCGGACGTTGTACCAGACGCCGTCGCTGCTCCGGGCCTCGTGGGAGAGGTGCTCGCCCGTCTCCAGGACCCTCCGGCATTCCTCCATGAGGTCCCCGACTCCCTGGAGCCGGTGCGTGATGTCGGAGAAGGCGCGACCTTCGTCCTGCGACCGGAGGTTGAAGATGTTCTCGCTGGCCGGCGTAAAGCGGCGCACCTCCATCTCCTTGTTCAGGAAGACGGTGGCGATCTCCGTGGACGCGATGAGGTTCCGGAGATCCGCGTTCACCTCGTCCAGCTCTTCGATCTTGGCCCGGTGCTCCTGGTTGACCGTGGCGAGCTCCTCGTTCAGCGACTGGAGCTCCTCCCGCCGCGCCTCCAGCTCCTCCTGGGCCGCCTGCTGCTCTTCGTTGACCGACTGGAGCTCCTCG
>CAZMPV010000007.1:0-19644 GCA_964567985.1 uncultured Gemmatimonadaceae bacterium | reverse complement strand
CAGAATCCCGTGGTTCGAAACAGCATGGTGTTCCTCCTGACATTGGATGTCGAGTCCTGCACGATTCGGTTCCTGCTTGTTGTCGTGTGATTCATCGTTCTCCTTCGTCGAAGCCCGATCCCCGGTACCGGAGGAGCTCGAGCTGGCGGTGCATGGTATCGAGCTGCTCCCGGATCGTCCGGACGCAGCTCGAGGGATCGGCGGTGGTCGGAGCGGGCGAGGGGTTCGCCTGCTCCGGGAAGGCCGTCTTCTCCTCCGGAAACGTGGACGTCTCGGCGTCCTCCCGGCCCTTCATGTCCCGCCCCCCGACCCTTCCGGTCTCCAGGGCGTCCACCCAGTGCGGGCGGCCCTGGAAGGGATAGGTCGGGAGGGGAACGCGCCGGCGTGACCCCGCCCCTCCCAGGGCTGTCCAGTCCACGTCGACGCCGTGGGTCCAGAGGCGTCCCACGGCCTCGAGGAGGGCGACCCGCTCCGGGACCTCCTCGGTAGGGTGGGGCATGGTGCTGACCGTCGGATGGCCGTCACCGCGGTCCGGGTGGAAGGCCGCGAAGCTCGTCAGGGTGCGCCCCGGTCCCACCTCCACCAGCGCGGCGGGGGACCCCGCGAAGAGCTCGGCGAGGGCCGGCGCGAAGCGCACCGTCTCCCGGATGTGGCGAACCCAGTACTCCGGATCCGTCGCCTCTCCGTCCCGGATCCACGTGCCCGTCACGTTGGAGAGGAAGGGGAGGTCGGGGCGATTCAGCTCCACCTCCTCTTCCACGAAGCGGCGGAACGGCTCGAGGATCGAGTCCACGAGAGGAGAGTGGGCGGCCACGTCGATGTGGAGGCGCCGGCACTCGACCCCCCGGGCCTCCATGCGCTCCTCGAGGGTCTCGATGGCGCTCACGTGACCCGAGACGACGCAGGCGTCCGGCCGATTCTCCGCGGCCACGGAGAGCCCGCCCAGCTCCAGGGCCTCGATCTCGTCGGCCGGGAGCGGGACCGCCGTCATCGCCCCCGACGGAGTCGTCTCGAAGAGACGCCCCCGGAGGGCGACGAGGGCGACGGCGTCGTCCACCGTGAACACCCCGGCCAGGCACGCGGCCGCGTATTCGCCCATGCTGTGTCCCACCAGCGCCGCCGGCTCCAGCCCCCACGACACCAGGAGCCGGGCGAGGGCGTACTCGGTGGCGAAGAGCGCCGGAAGAGCCAGCGACGGACCCTCCAGCGAGCCGTCCGCCCCTTCGGAGCCCGGATTCCCGTCCAGAAGGAACTCCCCGACCCGTTCCCGGAGGTCTTCGTCCATGGCGCCGAGGCAGCGCTCGAGCGCCCGCCGGTAGACGGGCTCGTCGCGATGCAGCTCCCGGCCCATGCCCGGGTGCTGCGCGCCACCGCCCGGGAAGAGGAAGACGAGGGGCATCTCGCCGCTCCGGAGGGCAGCGCTGTCGGGCCGAGCCTCTTCGGCGGCCGTCCGGAGGGCGGACGGAGCGTCGTCGAGCCCCCGGCAGACGACGGCCCGGCGGTGCTCGAAGGCCCGCCGTCCGACCTGGAGCGTATGGGCCACGTCTCCGATGCGCGCCCCGGGACGCTCCTCGAGGTGCGAGGCCAGCCGCTCCGTGGCGTCGTCCAGGGCGGCTCCGTCCCGTGCCGAAAGCACCAGCAGGTGGTGGGAGGGGGCGTCTCCGTCCGTCGTCACGGGCCGCTCCGGGGCTTCCTCGAGCACGGCGTGAAAATTCGTGCCCCCGAGCCCGAACGAGCTCACGCCGGCCCGGCGGGGCGTCTCGCCCCGGGGCCAGGGTCGGAGCTCGTCGGCGACGAAGAAGGGGCTTCCCTCGAAGGCGATCTCGGGATTCGGCTCCTCGAAGTGGAGGCTCGGGGGGATTTCGCCGTAACGGAGCGCGAGAGCCGCCTTGATGACCCCGGTGACCGCCGCTCCGGCGTCCAGGTGGCCGAGGTTCGTCTTGACCGAGCCGAGGGCGCAGTAGCCCGTCCGGTCGGTCGTCTCCCGGAACGCCCGGGTCAGGGCCGCGACCTCGATGGGATCGCCCACGGCCGTGCCGGTGCCGTGCGCTTCCACGTACCCGATCGAATCGGCGCCTACACCGGCCACGGCCAGCGCCTCGGCGATCACCTCGGCCTGGCCCCGGACCCCCGGGGCCGTGAACCCGGCTTTTTCGGCGCCGTCGTTGTTCACCGCGGTCCCGCGGATCACGGCGTGGACGAAGTCCTCGTCGGCCAGCGCGTCCTGGAGCCGCTTGACCACGACGAAGGCCATTCCGCTGCCCCGGACCGTGCCCCGGGCCCCGGCGTCGAAGGCCCGGCACCGGCCGTCGGGAGAGAGGATGCCACCTTCCTCGTACCGGTACCCGTGGTCCAGGGGCACCAGGATCCGGCCTCCGCCGGCCAGCGCCATGTCGCACTCGCCCGTCAGCAGGCTCTGGCAGGCGAGGTGGAGCGCCACCCCCGACGTCGAGCACGCCGACTGGACGTCCACGGCCGGACCCCGGAGGTCGAGCTTGTAGGCCACCCGGGTGGCGAGGAAGTCCTTCTCGCTGCCGATCAATCCTTCGTATTCGCCGAGGCGTTCGAGAAAGTCCGGGGCGCGACGGAGGATCTCCAGGAGGTAGGTGTTGCGGGCCACGCCTCCGAAGATCCCGATACGGCCCTCGCTCCGGGCCGGATCGTAGCCGGCGCTCTCCAGCGCCTCCCACGCGCACTCGAGAAAGTGACGCTGCTGGGGATCCATGACCTCGGCCTCCCTGGGCAGGTAGCCGAAGAAGGAAGCGTCGAAGCGCTTCGGGTCGTCGAGCCCGGCGGTGGCCGGGACGTAGTCGGGATCCGAGATGTCGTCCTCCGGCACCCCGGCCCGACGCAGCTCGTCGGGCTCGAGCCGTCGGATGGACTCCACGCCGCTGCGGAGGTTCTCCCAGAGCTCGTCCACGCTCCGGGCTCCGGGAAAGCGGCCCGCCATGCCGACGATGGCGATGGCGCCGGGATCCACGTTCTGTACCGGTTCCTTCATCTCGTCGATCACGGCCTCAGCCCTCGTCCTCCGGCCGGGACGTCACTTCTCTCCGGGTCCCGCCCCGCTCCAGGCGGCTGCGTCGCATGGCCCCCCGGCGGGACGAGGTCGTGGCGGCCGGCCGCTGGTAGCCCAGCGACTCGGCCAGGCTCCAGGTCGGATCGCCCAGATAGTCGTCCTCCAGCACACCTCTCCACCGCTCGGCCATCGTCGGATCGATCCCGTCACGCTCCAGGAGACGGGTGTCTCCCATGGGGGTCGAATCGTCGTGGACGCCGTCGACCATCTTGTCCTCCAGGTTCTCGTACGGACGCAGAAGAGACGGATCGAAGGGAATGTCGAGGCCCTTGCAGAGGCCCCGCATCGTCGCTTCCGGCTTCCGGACCAGGTCCTCGAAGCGCATCCGGTGCTGCCGATCGGACGGCACCCCGTCGAGGAACTCCCCGACGGACCGATGGCTCAGGAGCCAGACCAGCTCGCCCAGCTCCCGGGCGTCGAACGGGTGGTCGTGGAGGTAGAGGATCTGCTCCATGTGCCGGGAGACGAAGGACTCGACCACGGCGTAGGGATGGCGAACGAGATGGATGTAGCGGGGCCGATCGAAGTCCCGCTCGGCCCGGCGGAGGGCGTTCGGATCCAGGGCGTACGACGGGGTCTTGTCCACCAGCGTCCTCCCGTCCAGCCGGTCCTGGATTCCGCGATAGAAGTCCCGGACGGGGAGGTCGGCCGCCTCGAGCTCGAGCATCCGCTCCTTCGCCTCGTCGGGCCCCCGGCCCTCGAGCTCCATGAGCGTCCGGACGGCCCCGTCCAGCCAGGCCTCGTATTTCCCGCTGAAGGCTTCTCGCCGCTGTCCAAGGCGCTCGAAGTGGAGCATCTGGAGCTCCGAGGCCGCGAAGAGCCCGGGGTGTCCGGCGAGCATGACCCGCAGCAGGGTGGTCCCGCTCCGGGGCGGGGCCAGGACGAAGATGGCGGACTCGTTCCGTGTGCCCGCCTCCGCGACCGGGGGGTCGTGGAAGGGGAAGCGGGGCACGGCCTCCTTCATCCGTTGGACGTCGGTCTCGCCGATGCGCCGTCGGGGAGCGCCGGTTCCGGACGCCCGGATCTGGGCGCCTCGGCCCGGCCCGGCCGTATCCGCCTCGCTGCCCGACGATGCTCCGACCGGGCCCCCGAACCTCGCCGCCACCGCGTCCGGATAGTCCCGCCGGAGAAAGTCCGCGTAGCCGGCCACGGTGGGGGTATCGAAGACCGTGACCACGTAGATGACCTCGTCCAGCTCGTCCTGGAGACGATTCACGAAGCGAGCCGCCTGCAGGGACGAGCCACCGAGCTCGAAGAAGGGATCGTGGATCCCCACGGGCTCCACGCCGAGGATTTCCGCCCACGCTTCGGCCAGGAATCGCTCCACCGCGTCCCGTGGCGCGGTGTGCGGCCGATCGAGCTGCGGGCGCCGGCGGCTCGGCGCCGGCAGGGCGCTCCGGTCGAGCTTCCCGTTGGCGGAGAGGGGCATCTCGTCCAGGAAGACGAAGCGGGCCGGGATCATGTAGTCGGGGAGCCCGGTGGCGAGGTCCTTGCGCAGGGCGTCACCGTCGGGCGCGTGGTCGTCGTCGAGGACCACGTAGGCCACGAGGCGGGGGTCGGCCGCTTCGTCGTTCCGGACCACGGCGGCCGCCTGGAGCACGCCCGGACTGCGGCGGAGGACCGCTTCCACCTCTCCCGGCTCGACGCGCTGGCCGCGAAGCTTCACCTGATCGTCCAGGCGACCCAGGAACTCCACGACCCCGTCCGACCGCCAGCGGGCCCGGTCGCCCGTGCGGTAGGCCCGCCCCCCGCTTCCGCCCGCCTCCATCGGCACCGGATCCGGAATGAATGATTCGGCGGTGAGGTCTGGCCGGTTCCAGTAGCCCCGGGCGACCTGGACGCCGGCGATGATCAGCTCGCCGGACTCGCCCACCGGGACCGGATCGAGGTTCTCGTCGACCACGTGGAGCCGGGTATTGGGCACCGGCCGCCCGATGGGAACCGCCTCGTCCGGGGTCCCCGGCTCGCAGCGCCACCGGCTCACCTCGACCCCCGCCTCGGTGGGGCCGTAGAGGTTCCAGAGGGTCACCCCCGGATCCATCTTCCCGTGAAACCGGCTGATCAGATCCCGGGGGAGCGCTTCACCGCTGCAGACCGCGTGTCGGAGGGAGCGGCACTGCCGGCCCACGCCCTCCACGTCGAGGAAGAGGTCGAGCATGGAGGGGACGAAGTGGATCACCGTGACCCCGGCGTCCTCCACCAGACGGGCCAGGTAGCCGGCATCCTTGTGCCCTCCCGGGCGGGCCACCTGGAGGCGCGCGCCGGTCATCAGGGGCCAGAAGAACTCCCAGATCGAGACGTCGAAGCTGAACGGGGTCTTCTGGAGGACGACGTCGTCGGCCCCGAGCTCCTCGAGCTCCGGCGCCCAGAGGAGCCGGTTCACGATGGAGCGGTGCTCCACCATCACGCCCTTCGGCCGGCCCGTGGAGCCGGACGTGTACATCACGTAGGCCAGGTCCCCGGGCCCGGCGCCTCCGGACCCCCGCTCCGCAGCCGGTCCGTCGGTCCAGACGTCCTCGAGCCGGACCAGCGTGGCTCCGGTGTCGGGAACGAGATCCGTGGTGGGCCCGTGGACCAGGACGACCCGGACGCCCGTGTCTTCGGCCATGAAGGCCAGGCGCTTGCGAGGATACTCCGGATCCAGCGGCAGGTACGCCCCACCGGCCTTCAGCACCGCCAGGAGGGCGACCACCAGCTCGGGCGAGCGCTCGACGCAGACGCCGACGGGCACGCCGGGTCCGACGCCGAGCTCCCGGAGGCGGGCGGCCACGCGGGCCGCTCGGGCGTCCAGGTCGGCGTAGGTGACCTCGGTGCCTTCGAACGCCACGGCGACCCGTTCGGGGGTCCGGTCGACCTGTGCCTCCACCAGGTCGTGGAGACGCCGGTCGGTCGGATACCCGGTGTCCGTGTCGTTCCAGCTCGAGAGGGAGCGGCGGTCCTCGTCCCCGAGGAGTCGTCCGGTCCTGTGATGTCGGCTCGTCACCGTCACGATCTGATTCGTCTCCGGTAAGAGAGTCGCAAGTACCCGATCGGTACGAATCGATCGAGCCCGTCGCTGTTCAATCGAGTTGCAAGAGTCGGACGCGCGGGTATGAAGGCCAGCGGAACACCGCGAAACCGGCGCTACTGCGCCCCGGAGCGGATATCGGCGGTGGTGCGGGGATGCGACCGCTGTGGTAGCGACGCCACACGAACCGTCGGAGTCGTGTCGGGGTGTCGCGACGCCGCCACGGGTCGGGGAAGAGCCCCGGGACCGTCCGCGCATCTCACTGCCGGACTCAGCTCCAGCAGCGAACCCGGTGGCGGGGAGCGGGAAGGGCGACGGCGCCCACGAAGCCTGGAGCCGGCTCGAGATGAACGAGACTCCAGCGTTCCGGTCCGGCGTCGTCGCGAGCCAGGCGCTGGAGCCGGGCGGGCTCGCCCGGCTCCAGGGTGACGTCGAAGTCCCGTAGAGGATGGCTCAGCCCCTCCCCGATCGCCTTTACGAAGGCTTCCTTCCGGGTCCAGGCGTTGTAGAAGCCCAGCTCCCGACGCTCCGGCGGAAGGCCCATCAGGCTCCCCACCTCCGCCTCCGAGAAGAAGCGGGTGGCCACTGCTTCGAGGTCGGGAAGCGGACGGAGTGCCTCCACGTCGACGCCGACCTCCACATCCCGGGCGAAGGCGAAGAGCGCCAGCGCTCCCGAGTGGGAGACGTTGAAGTGGATGCCCCCCTCTCCCTGGGGGCCCGAAAGGGCGGGCTTTCCGTTCACGCCGTAGCGGAAGGAGACCTCACGGGGGGGCACGCCCAGGTAGCCGGAAAGAAATTCCCGGAGCAACCCCCTGGAGACGAGGCTCCGGGCCCGGTCGCCAGGGTCGCGGAGCCGGGCGACCCGGCGCAGCTCGCCGGCCGACAGGTGTCGGGCCAGGGCGTGGCGGCCGGCCTCCGACCGGTCGAGGAGGACGACCCGGATCTGCACCTCTCCCACCGGGAGAAGCCGGCTCCGGGGAGCCGGGGGCCAGCGGAGCCGGAGAAGACGGGACTCCGTCCCCGCTTCCCCGGTCGGAGAGGTCGAAGCACCCAGCAGATCCGGCATCCTACTCGTCTTCGGCCCCGGGCCCGACGGAGTCCAGGAGTCCGGCCCGGTTCAGGTCGTGCTTGTCCATGAGGCGATAGAGGGTGGTGCGGTCGACCGAGGCGATCCGAGCGGCCTCGGACATGTTCCCCTCGGCCTGCTGCACGATCCGCTCCAGGTAGCGCTGCTGGAACTCGGTGAGCACCCGGTCCCGGGCCTCGTGGTACTCCATCTTGAAGATCGACAGAGGGAGGGCGGTCTGCCCGGCCTCGGATCGACCCGCGGCGCTCTCGTCCTCGAAGTGGGGAATGTCGTCCCGGCCGATCCGCTGACCGGGCTGGAGGAGGACGACCGCGTGCTCGATGACGTTCTCCAGCTCGCGCACGTTGCCCCGCCAGCGGCGTTCCCGAAGCTCGTCGAGCGCCTCTTCGCTGAACTCGGGCGGAGGGGTGCCGTTCTTACGGTGCCGCCTCCAGGATCGGACCAGGAAGTGCCGGGCCAGGAGCGAGACGTCCTCGGACCGTTCTCGCAGGGGAGGAATCCGGATCGGCACCACGCGGAGCCGGTAGTAGAGGTCCTCCCGGAGCTTCCCCTCCTTGACCGCCTTTTCGGGATCCTGGTTCGTGGCCGCGATGAAGCGGACGTTGACCACGGCGTCGGTTTCCGTGCTGCCGACGCGGCGGACCACTCCGTCCTGAATGACGCGCAGGAGCTTCGCCTGCACGGAGACGGGCATCTCGGCCAGCTCGTCCAGAAAGAGGGTCCCGCCCGTCGCCTCCTCGAGTAATCCGGGCTTGTCCCGGACCGCGCCGGTGAAGGCACCCTCCACGTGGCCGAACATCTCCGATTCCAGGAGAGGCTCGGGCAGGGCGGCGCAGTTGATGGCCATGATCCTCCGGCTGCTCCGGCGGCTGTGGTGGTGGATGAACTGGGCGAAGAGCTCCTTGCCCGTGCCACTCTCGCCGCTGAGAAAGACCGAGGCGTCGGTGGAAGAGACCTTGCGAGCCATCTCCATCGCCTGCTGGAACGAGTCCGACAATCCGAGGATCGTCACCTCCCCCGAATGCCCGTGCTGCTCCTCGAGGTCGTCCTTGAGCGCCGCCGTCTCCCGGCCCACGACCACCGTGTGGGCGGCCCGCCCCATCAGGATCTGCAGGTGCGTCGCGGAGAAGGGCTTGGGCACGTAGTCCCAGGCGCCCTCCCGGAGGGCGTTCAGGCTCGTGTCCACGCTGGGTTTTCCGGTCATCACGATGACGATCGTGTCCGGATTCGTCTCCAGGGCGGCCTTCAGCAGGTCCATCCCGGAAACCTGACGCATGAAGAGGTCGATGAGGACGATATCGAAGGGGCGGCGCTCCAGGATCCCGAGGGCGTCGTCGCCCCGCGTCTCCGTCACGACACTGTAGCCTTCGTGCCGCAGGAGCTCGCCGCAGTTCTCACACAGCGGCTCGTCGTCGTCCACCACCAGGACGCGGATCTCGGCTTTCTGGTCCGCGTCGAGGGCCATCGAGCCCGTGCTCGTGACGTCCGAAGGCACGATGCCGTCGAGGTCATCCGTGGGCAGCATCCCTGAATCGTCCATGTGAGCCTTTGCTCCGCTCGCAGCGGATGGCGCCGCGTGGCGCCACCGAATGAGTGATCTCCCTCCCCGTCGAGCGGGAATCCCCCCGCTCCCGTAGGAGCGCCCCGGTGGAGACGCGCGTTCCGACTCCTTCGACGCGTCCCGGTCTTCGCCAGGGCAGTCACCTCTGAAAGGTGCAACGGATGTGCCACCCCCAGGACCCCCGAATCTGTGGACTTCACGCCACGAAACCGGCCGGGGGGCGAGGAGTTGACGACACGGTTCGCCCTCCCGCTGCGGGGTCGATGGGGCGTTCAGGCCCGTCATTCGGCGACCCTCCGGTTCCGGTACCTCCCTTGCAAACAAAGACTACGGGGACACCAGGCCCGGCAGTCGGGCAGCGAAGCGCGCCCCCAACGCCCCGGAACCCCAGGGCTGATCATACACAGGGAGTCGAGATCGATATGAACCTCGGAGACAACGAATCCAACGTCCCCGCGCGGGGCGACGACCAGCGCGTGCCCGCCCGGATGAACGACGCCCAGTACGTCGACCACGAGCGTCCGGCGACGCGTGGGTCCAGCGGATTCGACTGGGAGCGCTACGTTTCCACGATCCGACGCTACAAGTGGGTCATCCTCCTTCTCACCCTGGCGGGCACGGGCGTGGGCGTCGGGGTCGCCCACTGGATGCCTGCGAAGTACCTGGCCCAGTCGACGCTCTGGATCGAGTGGCGCGACGGCCGGGGCCAGGCCGGGTCGACCCAGGGTCCGATCCAGTCCGACCAACTGCTCCAGTCATACAACTGGATGGAGCTTCTGAAGTCGTACTCGGTGCTCGAGCACGTGGCCCGGGAGCAACGGCTCTACCTGACACCCGACACGGAGGACGACGCCACGGCCCTGGAGGGGTTCGAGGTCGGAGAAACGTTCACTGCGGGCACGTACCGGGTCACGGTGGACCGGAGGGCGTCGGAATACGCCCTCTCGTCCCGTGACTCCACGGTCATGGAGCGAGGTCCGGTGGGCGACTCGATCGGAAGGACGCTGGGCTTCCGCTGGGCCCCCGGGAGCGCAGAGCTGAAGACGGCACCGGTGGAGTTCACGCTGGTCCACACCCGAGACGCCGCCCGTCGGCTCCGGGACGACCTGAGCACCTGGATGCTCGAGCGAGGCAACTTCCTCAAGCTGGAGCTCACGGGCACGGATCCCCAGCGCACCGAAGCGATCGTGAACGGGGTGGCCGACCAGTTCACCTCGCTGGCCACCGATCTCAAGCGGGCGAAGGTCGAGGAGCTGACGACGATGCTGGAAGCGCAGCTCGCATCGGCCCAGGAGGACCTGGATCAGGCCGAGGCCGAGCTCGAGGCATTCCGCGTCAGCACGGCGGAACAGCCGGGCCAGCAGACCTTCCGGGGATCTTCCTCTTCCGGGCAGGACGGAGAGGGGGGCGGGAGTGGCTCCCTGGCCGGCCGCTACCAGGATACCCGTTACGAGATCGAGGAGCTGCAGAATCAGCGAAGCATGATCCAGTCTGCGGTGGAAGACGAGAACGCCTCGGGGGCCAGCGTCGACATGCTGACCACGATCCCGGCGGTGCAACGCTCCTCCGCGCTGAGCTCCACCATCCAGGACCTGACCCTGATGCGCGCCGAGCTGCGGGTGCTGCTCCAGCGCTACACGCGTGAGCACGAGGACGTGCAGCGAGTGGAAGCTCAGATCGAGGAGCTCCGCACCCGGACGATTCCCGAGCTCGCCGAGAACCTGGCCGGCCAGCTCGGTACCCGTCAGCAGCAGCTCCGCAACGACCTCCAGTCCATGGAGTCCACGCTCCAGGGCATTCCCCCGAGGGAGACGCGGGCGGCACAGCTCGAGCGACGGGTCCGGATCGCCGAGGAGCTCTACAGCACCCTCAAGAGTCGGTACGAGGAGTCCCGCCTCGCCGCGGCCAGCACCCTTCCCGACGTGCAGGTCCTCGACGCCGCGGAAGTCGGACGGCAGCCGATCTCCGACGACGGTCCCCAGGTCATCGCCCTGGCGTTCGCCGCCAGCCTCGGCCTGGCCCTGTTGGGAGCCCTCCTCTTCGATCGTATGGACAGTCGGGTACGGTACCCCGAGGAGGTGTCGGAGGGGATGGGCCTGAGAATCCTCGGCACGATCCCCCGCCTGAAGGCCAAAAAGGGCATCCTCGACGTCCACGACGCCGGGGCGGTGACCGAGGCGTTCCGAAGCCTCCGGTTGAACCTCTCCCACGCCCACGGGTCGGCAGGGCCCATCGTGACCACGATCACGAGCCCCTCCCCGGGTGACGGCAAGTCCTTCGTGTCCCTGAACCTGGCCCTGACCTACGCTCAGCTCGGGCTGAAGACCCTGCTGATCGACGGCGACATCCGAAGGGGTCGCCTGTACTGGATGCTGGAGCGTCCGCGCAAGCCGGGCCTCACCGACTACCTGTCGAACGGCACGGGGACGAAGGACGTCATCCAGCTCACCGAGTACGAGAACCTCGAGATCATCACCACGGGCTCCAACACCGAAGAGGGGCCCGAGCTCCTGCAGACGACGCGGATGCGCGACCTGGTCACGCAGCTCCGCTCCGAGTACGAGGCGATCATCGTGGACAGTCCGCCCCTGGCGGCCGGAGTGGATCCCCTGGTCCTCTCCACCTTCACCGGAAATCTGCTCCTGGTCCTTCGGGCGGGCACCACGAAGAGAGCCCTGGCCGAGGCCAAGCTCGACCTGATGTCGCCCCTGCCGATCCGTATCCTCGGAGCCGTTCTCAACGACGTCGGCCAGAAGGAGGCGTACTACAAGTACTACGGCAATAGCACCGAGGGCTACGAAGTCCAGAACCAGGCCGTCCAGAAGGTGAGCGCGAAGCTTCTGGAAGCGCCGAGATCCTAGGCGCGCCCGGGCCGGAATCACATTCACTCCCGTGCCCGATCGACTGAGCGGGCACTGGAAGAAGATCTCAAGGTCACGAGGAATCGAGGAAAGATGTGCGGAATCATCGGATACACGGGACAGCACGAAGCCGGAGCGATCCTGGTACAGGGTCTCCAGCGCCTCGTCTATCGGGGCTACGACTCGGCCGGGGTGGCGATTCAGAACGGAACCGGAATGGAGGTCCGGAAGGTCGCCGGCGAGGTCGAGGGGCTCGCGAACGTGATGAAGGAGCGCCCGATCCGGGGCACCTCCGGCATCGGGCACACGCGATGGGCGACCCACGGTCCTCCGACCGAGCGGAACGCGCATCCCCACCGGGACTGCTCCGGGGAGATCGCCCTGGTCCACAACGGCATCATCGAGAACGCCGACGCTCTCCGGACGCATCTCACGGCGCAAGGCCACACCTTCGAGACGGACACGGACACCGAAGTCCTGACCCACCTCATAGAGGACGAGCGGGGCCCGGGCCTGGAAGAGCGCGTCCTGGGCGCGCTTCGCCACGTGGAAGGGACGTACGGCATCGCCGTCATGAGCTCGAAGGAACCCGGGAAGATCGTCGCGGCACGAAAGGGCTCGCCCCTCCTGATCGGGATCGGCGAGTCGGGGATCTTCGTCTCCTCCGACGTCGCCGGGGTGCTGGAGCACACCAGCACGGTCGTCTACCTGGAGGACGGAGACATGGCCACCCTGACTCCGGACGGGTATCGGATCCTGGACGCGGAAGCGTCGCCGCTCACCCGTGAGGTCACGACCATCGACTGGGAGCTCGAAGAGCTGGAGCTCGGCGGCTACGACCACTTCATGCAGAAGGAGATCCACGAACAGCCGGACGCCATCCGCCGGGCACTGGCCGGGCGCCTCTCGGGGGACGACGGGAACCTGCGCCTGGACGGGCTGAACCTGGACCCGGAGGACGTGGAGGACATCGACCGGATCCTGATCGTCGCGTGCGGCACGTCGTGGCACGCCGGGCTCATCGGCCGGAATCTGATCGAGGAGCTCGCCGGGATCCCCGTGCAGGTCGAGTACGCTTCGGAGTTCCGATACGGCTCCTGCCTCGTCGGGCCGCGAACCCTGACGGTGGCCATCTCGCAGTCGGGCGAGACCGCCGACACCCTCGAGGCGGTCCGGGCCGCGAAGGCCGCCGGATCCAGGGTCGTGGGGCTGGTGAACGTGGTGGGAAGCACGATCTCCCGGGAGTGCGAGGGGGGGCTGTACCTACACGCCGGTCCCGAGATCGGCGTCGCCTCCACCAAGGCGTTCACGAGCCAGGTGACCTGCCTCCTCCTGCTCGCCCTCTTCCTCGCGGACCACAGGGGACGGGGAGGCGAGGAAGTCGCACCGCTGGTCCGGGCCGGACTGCGTCTGCCGGAGCTCGTTTCCAGCGCCCTGGAGCTCGACGACGAGATGCGGGAGCTGGCCCCGAGCTTCGTCGACGCGGGCACGGTGCTGTATCTGGGCCGGGGCATCAGCTTCCCGGTGGCCCTGGAAGGAGCCCTGAAGCTCAAGGAGATCAGCTACATCCACGCGGAGGGATATCCCGCCGCCGAGGACAAGCACGGCCCGATCGCCCTGGTGGAGGAGGGGGTACCGGTCGTCTTCGTCGCGCCCCGGGACGACCTCTTCCCCAAGATTCTCTCCACCGTCGAAGAGATCCGCGCCCGGGGAGGACGCACCGTGGTGATCACCACGCATTCCGGTGGCGGAGGAACGGAAACCGAGGTGGACCGGGTGGCGGACCAGGTCATCCGGGTCCCGGGATCCCACGCCCTTCTCTCCCCCGTCCTCACGGTGATCCCCCTCCAGCTCCTGGCGTACCACGTGGCGCGGCTGCGGGGATGCAACGTGGACCGGCCCCGCAATCTGGCGAAGAGCGTGACCGTGGAGTGAGCCGGGCCCCGCTTCAGTCGGATCAGTCCCCTGCCGCGGCCGCTTCGCCGGACTCCCGGCGGGTGGGCTCCCAGATCGAGGCGTCGTAGCCCCGGAGCGCCCGGACCGCGGCGACGGAGGTGGCCAGGCTCCCGGCCACCAGGTACGTGGGCACGGAGAAGGCCGCGGGCACCGTCCGGCTCGGGGGCCAGAGCCAGCCGACTCCGGCCAGGAGCCCCACCAGCGCCGCCCCCACCAACGGCCATGCGGCCCAGGCGGTGGTCGGGAGAAGGAGGGCGAAGCCCGCGAGGGCGGCCGCCCCGGCCCAGGGAAGGAGCCACCGGGCCACCTTGTGACTCCACAGCTTCCAGGCGAAGGCGCCGTACTCCCGGGGATCCATGAGGTGAGCCTTGTGGAGGAGGGTCTGGATTCCCCGGACGATGGTCCGGATCTTCCGGCGGTACTCCCCCCGAAGGGACGAAGTCCTGGGAACGTGGCAGAGGGCGCCCGGCACCGAGACGGCCCGGAAACCGCGCTCCCGCGCCGTGAGAGCCGACATGAAGTCCCGGCTCAGGTGCTCCGGGACCTCCACGTCGTGGAGCTCTCGACGGATGGCGTAGAGAGAGCCCGAGGCGCCGACGATGCCGCCGGCCCGGGTCTCCAGGTCCCGCACCCACATCTCGTATCCCACGTATCCGGCCTCGCCCCGGTTCCGGGAGGTCGGGCCCCGCTCGACGCTCACGTCCCGGCCCGAGGCCACGCCCACCGTCGGATCGCTGAAGCGGGCCACCAGCTCTCGCACGGCGCCCGGTTCGATGCGCACCGAGGCGTCCGTGTTGACCACGATGTCGCCCCACAGGTGATGGCGGGCGGCGTTCTCGGCCGCCGACTTTCCGACGCGCTCCGGCATGCGGAGCAGCTCCACGCCCCGATCCTCGTACTCGGACACGATCCGGTCGGTCTCGTCGGTCGATCCGTCCGAGACCACCAGGATCTGCCGACGGTCCTCGGGATAGTCGACGGCGACGAGGCTCTCCAGGGTCTCGCGGATCTGGGCCTCTTCGTTGTAGGCCGGCACCGTGATGCTGAGGGTGGGCCACCCCCGGGGGTCCGACGGGGCTTCTCCGGCGTCCTTCCCGTTCCCGCCCGACCCCTTCCTTCCGGCCGCGATCCACAGCGCGAGCGGATAGCCGACGAAGGCGTAGGCGACGATGGCCGCTGCCCCCGTGACGAGCGCGTAGGCGAACCAGCTCATACGGGAACGTTCCTCGCGGCGGGTGTGAGCACGCTCCGGTACAGCTCCTCGTGTCGCGCGATCCAGCTCTCGGGGTCGCGCTCCGCCTCCAGGCGGCGGCGAGCGCCCCGGGCCCGGTGAGCGCCTTCCTCCGGATCTCGATGGATCCGACGGACCGCCGCCGACAGGGCCTCCGGGTCTTCTGGAGGCACGAGGAAGGCCTCGGCGGACGAGACGATGTCGGGGATCCCCCCCACCCGGGTCGCCACGACGGGGACGCGGGCGGCCATCGCCTCGAAGAGGACGATCGGGGTTCCCTCCCGCCTCGAGCTGAGGACGAAGACGTCGAAGGCCGGGAAGAGACGGCGAGCTCCGGAGAGCCTGCCGTGCCAGCGCACCCGGTCCTCCAGCCCCAGGCGGATGGCCAGCTCCCGGAGCTCACCGCCCTCGCTCCCCTCCCCGATCACCGAGACCACGACCGGCAGGTCGTCCATGAGGGCCACGGCCCGGAGGAGGACGTCGGCTCCCTTCTCCGGGCCCAGGCGTCCGACCCAGCCCAGATGAAACGCGTCGTCCGGAATCCCGAGCCGCCGTCGGGCCTCCCACGGCTCCAGAGCCGCGTCGTCGCCGTCCCAGGCGTTCGGCACACGGTGCACTCGCTCCTCGGAGACGCCCGACTCGACCAGCTCGTCGGCGAGGGGCCCGGAGACGGCGAGCACCGCGTCGAAGCGGCGGTAGGCCCGTCGCTGAAGGTGCCGGTAGAGCCGGGTCCTCCAGCTCGAGCCCGTGAAGCCGTGGACCGTCGCGACCGTGGGAATCTTCTCCGCCAGCGCCACGCTGCCGTCCAGGATGTCCGGGCGATGACCATGAGTGTGGACCACGTCGGGCCGGCCGGCGCGGAGCATGCGACGAACCTCGCGCCACTCCTCGAGGTAACCCCGGTCCCCCACCACGAGGGGAGCGACCTCCACGCCCGTGGCCCGGAGACTCTCCACGAAGGGATGGTCGTCGGGATCGCCGGGGAGGACCGGCGTGACCCTCACGGCGTGTCCGCGGCGGGCGAGTCCGGGGGCGAGCCCCAGGAGGACGCTCTCCGCCCCGCCGACCGGCGCCGGGGCGATGAAGTGATGTACGTTCACGGCCCGCTACCGGCGCCCACCGGCTTGCTTCCCCACCCCGGGGCGTCGACCCGGGCGTCGGCGGCCAGGGGCTCCCAGCCGTAGAGACGCTCGTAGGCGTCCGTCATCACGCCCACGCTGAAGCGCTCCCGGGCGCGGACGCGGGCCGCCGCGGACAGCCGTCTCCGCAGGCCCGGGTCGCCGAGGACGGCCCGGAGGCCCGCCGCCATCGCCTCGTCGTCGCCCGGCGGAACCAGGAACGCCTCCCGTCCGGCCGTCACCGCCTCGGGAATGCCCCCGACCCCGCTGGCCACGATCGCCGTACCCGCGTGCATCGCCTCGAGGAGGGCCAGGGGCAGGCCCTCGGAGAGGGAGGGCATGGCGTAGACCTGGGCGGCCGCCAACAGGTCGCCCACGTCGTCCCGGAAGCCCAGGAAGTGGACCCGGTCGCCGATGCCCCACTCTTCGGCCCTGTCGCGCAGGCGGTCTTCTTCTTCTCCCCGCCCGGCCACGGCCAGGGTCCACGAGAGCTCCGGATCGCTCCGTCGCAGCCGGCCCAGAGCGTTCAGGAGGACGGCGTGACCCTTCACCGGGTAGAGGTTCCCGACGGCGACGACGAGGGGCTCGTCGGGCTCCACGCCCAGCTCCCCGCGCACGGCTTCGCCTCGACCCGCCCGGGGTGGAGTCCCGTTGGGGATCACCTCGATCCGGTCCGTCCCCAGTCCCAGGGTCCGGACCAGATCGGTGCGCGTGGCCCTGGAGACCGCCACCACCCCGCTGCTCCGCCGGAAGGCCCAGCGCAGGACCGCCCGCCTCCGCCACCGCCCGGCCCAGTACCGGCCCCCGTGCATGGTGATCACGTGGGTCGCGCCGGCGATCCGGGCGGCCGCCGCCCCGTAGACGGCCAGGGCGAACTCGTGGCTGTGGACCACCTCGACGCCCCGACGGCGGAAGAGGCGGACCAGGCCGATCAGACACCGGAGGTCCAGCGGTCCGCGAAGGCGGAAGGTGGCGGGCTGGAAGCCCCGCTCCCGGAGCCGCTCGCCGAGCCAGCCGCTCCGGTCCGCCGGTCCCACGGGGAGGACGTCGTGGCCCCGCCTCCGGAGCTCCTCGGCCAGGTGGAGGAGCATATACTCGGCCCCGCCCGGACCGTCGGATTCCAGGAGGAGCGCGATGCATCGTCCCCGGTTCGCTCCACGCGGCGCCTCCGGCGGCCTCGGGAAGGCCGTCCCGGCGGAGGCCGTGACCCGGCTCATGTCCTCTTCACCCACTCCAGGCTCTCGCGGAGAAAGGGGCGCGGGTCGGAGAAGCGGAGAGTCTCCCACCGCTCCCGGGGGCGCCAGCTCGTCACCCAATCCGCCACGGCGCCGAACCGTCCGACCCGGAGGCCGTTCCCGTTCCGGTCGGCACCGGGCCGCAAGCGGGCGATCAGGTGGTCCACGTCGCCCCAGAGCCACCGGAGCCTCACGCCCTCCCGGTAGTCGGGGGGCGGGGGAAGCGGCTCGCCCAGTGCGGCCCGGACCAGGAGCGCCGGGAAGTCCACCCCGGCGTCGACGGCGAGCTGCAACGACCCCCAGAAGCGACCGTTCACCTCCATGAGGTAGGGTACACCCGTGCGCTCGTCGACCTTGTACTCGACCATTGCCACCCCTTCCCAGTCGAAGGCCGAGAGCAGCTCGACGGAGGCGCGCACCAGCTCCGGGTCGGCCGCGACGCTCTCCCGCAGGACGCTCACCCCCCCGGAGGGCGGCTTCTCCCGGAGGCGGCGATGGGCGAAGACCGCGGCGGACCGACCGTCGTGGATCAGGAGGAAGATTCCGATCCCGGGCCCTTCGATCCGCTCCTGGATCAGGATCGGGAACGCCGCCTTCGGGGACCTGGCGAGGACGGACTCGAGCTCCTCGGCGCTCCCGGCGTACCGGACCCCGAGCTTGACTCGACTGCCGTTCTCTCCCGCCACCGACCGGCTCGGCTTCACCACCACCGGAAAGCGGAGGCCCGCCGTGCCGTCCGGGGCCCCCTCGTCTCGACGCTCGACCACGCGCTGCTCGGGCACCGCGATGCCGAGTCGGCCGGCCTCGGCGAGGAGGGTCCGCTTGTCGGAGACACGCTCGTAGACGGAAACCGGGGGGAAGGGGATCCGGACGTCGCCGAATCGCCCCCGCGCCGGCAGGACGGCTTCCAGGCTCTCGTCGCTGACGGGAAGCAGGACGTCGATCCGCCACCGGCGGACCAGCTCCTCGAGGCCGTCGAGGAAGCGCTGGGGGGTCGCCAGCGCATCCGGAATCGCAAATTCGGCCTTCGCATGGCGGGAGCTCCCGGCCAGCGAAGGCGTCGCCGGAGCGCAGACGTAGACCCGGTGACCGGCGCGACCCAGGGAGCGAACGACCGAGAGGGCCGCGCGCCCCCCTCCGTCGGTGACGAGGATCCGCGGGGCGTCACTCACGTCAGGATCCCGGAGAGCCGGAGCTGGAGTCCGTCGGGCGAGAGCCCCGACGGCACGCTTATGCGGGGCAGCGCCAGGGGGTTTTCGATACCCGGCGGAAGAGCGCCTCCCGTCACCAGGACCCCCCCACGGTAGCCGACGCCTCGCGCGCTCCGCTCCACCTCGGGCGACGAGAGGCCGTAGGGGTACGAGACGACCGGTATGGCCGTGTCCCCGTAGCGGCGCTGGATCCAGCGGAGCGAGCGGTCGAGCTCGACCCTCGCCTCGGCCTCGGCCAAAACGGTCAGGTTGGCGTGGCTCCACCCGTGGGCGCCCACGCGCACGCCCGGCCGTTCAGCGGCCGCGTCCAGCTCGGGGAGCGACGCCGAGCGGGCCAGGGGATGGAGCTCGCTCCGCCCGAAGCCGCAGCGGTCCGCCCACTCCAGCACCAGCTTTTCCTCACCCCGAAAGACATTCAGGGCGACCTGTCGAATCTTGCCGCGGAGGGGCTCGCCGTCCCGGTCGGTCAGCAGGTCCCACCAGAAGACCCGACCTCCCAGCGTCCCCGGCGGGACGAAGACCGTCGCCGGAAGCCCCCTTCGCTCCAGCTCGGCCAGCCCCTGCTCCAGGGCGCCGCGATACGCGTCGTCGAAGGTCAGGGCCACCCGGGGACGACCGTCGTCCGCGGGCGATCCGTCCAGGAGCCGGGCCAGGGACACCACCCGGCACGTTTCCTGGATCCGGTCCAGATGGGCCACGAAGCGGGATCGGGAGATATGGAGGGAGGTGTCACCGCCACTCTCCACCCCGTCGGGCAGCACGTTGTGGTACGCCAGAACGGAGTCCCGGTCGGGCCGGAGAGCCCGGGCGAGGCGGGCAGGTCCGCCCCGGGCCAGGACGGCTTCGGCGATGGGCTTGATGGGTGGCAGGACGGACACGGTCTCCCCGGATGCACGAGTGGTAACGTGAGGATCGGGGCGAACCCCGGCGACCGGGGCCCGCGCCGAGGTTACCAGGAGCAAGATCGGTACCCGGGCGTCGGGGCCGGATACGCCCGGAAAACCGGGGTCCGGCCTGCGAGAGTGTGGTGCTCGCGCCACATCGAGATGCGTCCGGCTCTCGGTTGTCGTCATGGCTCGAACCCGGACGGGGAGGATCGGAGATGCGAAGCGGGTACGGGAGCGCTCGGCTGGCGTCCCGACCGCCCCGAGACCCGGATCGGGGTGTTGTAGAGATGCAATGGTCGTACCCGGACGCGGGAAGGACGAAGGGCGCCCGGCCGATGGACCCGACGGCCCGATTCGGCGCGGGGCACGGGGCTCCCGCCGGGGCGGGGGCGGGCCGCCATCGACGTCGGG